>NZ_JBAWHG010000044.1:0-105665 GCF_049593655.1 Chlorobium sp. | reverse complement strand
CTTCGTCAGGATACGCTGCCCGAAACCCTGCAGCTTATCTTTTCGTCTGCCTTCACCGGTCAGGCGGCTCTTGGCGGTTTCGCCGGCGCCGGAGTGAAGGAGGCCATGCGCTTCGGTATCGCTCGCGGCCTTTTTTCCAACGAATCGGGACTCGGCAGCGCGCCCATTGTCGCCGCGGCCGCCCAGACCAGCCATCCGGTGCGTCAGGCACTGATCTCCTCCACAGGAACCTTCTGGGATACGGTCGTGGTCTGCGCTGCAACAGGCATCGTCGTTGTCAATTCCGGCATGTGGCAGAGCGGGCTGAAAGGGGCGGAACTCACCAACGCGGCCTTCAACGAGGTGCCCTATATCGGCAACGCCGTCCTTACCTTCGGCCTGCTGACCTTCGTGTTTTCCACCATTCTCGGCTGGTCGTACTACGGCGAAAAAGCCATGGAGTACCTGTTCGGCAAGCAGCTGGTCATGCCCTACCGCTGGGCCTGGGTGGCGGCGGTCATGGTTGGATCGGTCGCATCGCTGCACGTGGTCTGGACCTTCGCCGACATTGCCAACGCGCTCATGGCCCTGCCGAACCTTGTGTCGCTGCTGGTGCTGAGCCCTGTGGTCGCCGCCGAAACGAAAGCGTATTTCGCAGGGAAAGCCGAAAGCTGAGATTCTCTTGCATTCGCGCTTGAAGGCTTTGAAAAAAAATGCTATAATGCCACGGCTTTTCCCTGTTTGACTATATAACCAATACAAGACACCCGTTATGAATTTTAATCCCTGGCATCATGTTGAGGTAGGAGAAGATCAGCCGAATATTGTCAATGCCATTATCGAAATTTCAAGAGGCAGTAAAACCAAGTATGAACTGGACAAGAAGACCGGCATGCTGAAACTCGACCGGGTGCTTTTTTCCTCGGTTTTTTATCCTGCCAATTACGGTTTCATTCCGAAAACGCTCGGTGACGACCATGATCCGCTCGATATCGTGGTTATTTCGCAGTGCGATATCGTGCCGATGTGCCTGGTGAGGGCGAGAGTGATCGGCGTCATGCGCATGGTCGATCACGGCGAGGGCGACGACAAGATCATCGCCGTTGCCGAAGACGATGTGAGCATGAACGGTATCAACGATATCGATCAGCTTCCCCCTTACTTCAACTCCGAGCTGCAGCACTTTTTTGAAGAGTACAAGGCTCTCGAGCATAAAACCGTTCTCGTCGAGCAGTTCCAGAATGCCGAAATCGCCCGTCAGAGCGTGGTGCATGCCATCGACAACTATAACAAGGTTTACGCATAGGCGGCTTCGCTTGAAGATGTCCTGAAGCTTTCTGGACTTCGCTGCACATTCCTGTTCAAGACCGATAAGGGCGCTCCGGTGCCCTTATCGGTCTTTTTTATGGCCTGCGGTTCCGGTCCATCTTGACACCCCTCCGGGCGGGTAAAACGAACGAACTGCAGACTTGAACCGTTTGTAGTGTAACGTTGCAGATTCCTCAAGTTCGGACTCTCTTGACTGTTGAAAATCAGCGGTTATGAACAGTGAAATAGCTCCCGGAAAATATCTTGTTCAGCAGGGCGGGAAGGTAGACCTTTCGGCATCTCCCACCCTCGAACCTCCCCTCTACTCCTCAAAAAAAGAGTACAGTAACGTGCTTGAGCGGCAAGTCAGGCAGCTCAGTGACATCCAGCAGCGGCACTATGCCGACAACCGCTATGCGGTACTCCTGATTTTCCAGGCCATGGACGCCGCCGGCAAGGACAGCGCGATCCGCCATGTCATGTCTGGCATCAATCCGCAGGGTTGCCAGGTTTACAGTTTCAAGCACCCTTCCCCGCATGAGCTCGACCACGATTTCCTCTGGAGAACCAACTCTGTTCTGCCGGAGCGGGGGCGTATCGGCATTTTCAATCGCTCCTATTATGAAGAGGTGCTCATTGTGCGTGTCCACCCCGAAATTTTCGTGGGTCAGGGGATTCCCGAGGTGCGGATGAAAAACGGGGACGTATGGAAGCAGCGCTACCGGTCGATCAATGAGCTTGAACGGCATCTCCACCGGAATGGCACCCGGATTCTGAAGTTTTTTCTGCATCTCTCGAAGGAGGAGCAGCGGAAGCGGTTTCTGGAAAGGATCGACCGACCGGAAAAGAACTGGAAGTTCAGTATGGCCGACATCGGGGAGCGGAAGTACTGGAAGGAGTACATGAAAGCCTATGAAGACTGTCTTTCGGCAACCAGCACCCGCTACGCACCCTGGTACGTCATTCCGGCCGACGACAAGAAAAACGCCCGGCTTCTGGTTTCGCGCATCATTCTCGACATGTTCCAGGGGCTTCGGCTCGAATTTCCCGAAGCCGATGCCCAGAGAACTGAAGAGCTGCGTGAATGCCGCAACATGCTGATGCGGGAGGAGTCCTGAGGGTTCGTTTCCCGATCAGCGCCAACGCCAGTCTGTCATGAACGGTCGAAGAGAGAAAGACTCCATGGGAGAGGTTGTTGTGCCTGCCGAGAAATACTGGGGGGCACAGACCCAGCGCTCGCTCCTGAACTTCAGGATAGGCCCTCCCGGCTCGATGCCCCACGAGGTGATACGGGCTCTGGGGTATGTGAAAAAAGCCGCGGCAATCGCCAATTGCGAGCTTGGGGTACTTTCTCCCGAAAAGATGAATGCGATTGCCCTGGCCTGCGACGAGCTCATTCAGGGGGAGCTGTTCGATCATTTTCCGCTGGTCGTCTGGCAGACCGGATCGGGCACCCATACCAACATGAACGTCAACGAGGTGATCGCCAACCGCGCCCATGTGCTGCTCGGCAAGCGCCTGGGTGAAGGAGAAAGGCTGCTGCACCCCAACGACGACGTCAACATGTCGCAGTCTTCCAACGATGTTTTCCCTGCAGCCATGTACATCGCCGCTTTCAGCGCGCTCTCGTCGAAAACCCTTCCCGGCCTTCGGCGGCTTCATGAGGCGCTCTCGGAAAAAACCGGCGCATTCGGGAGCATCATCAAGACCGGTCGTACCCATCTGATGGATGCCGCCCCACTGACGCTCGGCCAGGAATTTTCCGGTTACGCCGCCCAGGTCGCCCACGGTATCGGCTGGCTCGAAAGCTCCCTGCGGCCGCTTTCCATGCTTGCGCTGGGAGGCACGGCGGTCGGTACCGGCCTTAACGCTCCGGCGGGGTTTGCCGAAAAAGCGTGCCGGAACATCGCATCGCTGACCGGTTATCCCTTTACTGTGGCCCCCAATCCCTTTGCTGCACTGGCGTCGCACGATGCCCTTCTGGGTTCGCACGGAGCCCTGAAACTTCTGGCCGCAAGTCTCATGAAAATCGCAAACGATATCCGGCTGCTGGCTTCGGGTCCGCGCTGCGGCATCGGGGAACTGGTGCTTCCGGCAAACGAGCCGGGATCCTCGATCATGCCGGGGAAGGTCAATCCTACGCAGGCCGAGGCGCTCACCATGGTATGTGCTCAGGTAATGGGCAACGACGTCACGCTTTCGGTAGCCGGATCAGGCGGCATGCTCGAACTGAATGTGTATAAGCCGGTCATGATCAGTGTATTTCTCCAGTCGGCCGAGCTGCTGGGCGATGCCTGTCTGTCGTTTGCCGCAAAATGCGTTTACGGCATAGAGCCCGACAGGGAGGCTATCGACGGCTATCTGTCCGGTTCCCTGATGCTTGCAACGGCCCTCAACCCGCACATCGGCTATGACAGGGCATCGGAAATCGCCCGGAAAGCCTTCCGGGAAAATCTTTCGCTTCGTGAGGCTGCCCTGTCGAGCGGTTATGTTACGGAGGCGGAGTTCGACAGCTGGGTGAACCCTTCGGCCATGACCGGTACCGCTCTCCGTGATGAAAAAAGATGAGTTTTTTTTGTGTCTCCCCGAACAAAATCGCCACTCTTTTTGTTGTGTGTAAAAGGTTATGTGGTTATTGTTCTTTAGGGGTTTTTCCCTTTGTGCAGGCTCTTTCAGTCAGGTTTGAAAGAGCCTTTTTTTCTGCCGCCGCCCGCTCAATCCGTTTGACGTATTCTCCGTTTTTTTTCCTTTACCGAGAAAATTTTGTTTTTTCTGCGTCTCTCCTTTTCTGTCGGCGCTTTCAGTACGGAATGCGCCATCCCCCATCCGTTTTCGGGCATTGCCCAGCGAGGTCGCACCGGTCGAGGAGTCATTGCATCGGGACGTCTCCTTTTGCGCTGCAGTATTCTTTTCTTTTTTCTGCCGTATTGCGACGGATATTTGTTGACAACCTGCAGATTTGAGAGGTAATACTGCATCTCAAGGCGGAAAAACTATTGCGTCAGAGCTGTTTCATCAGAATTCATTTTTTTTCTATATAAAAGTTTTTAAACAGGATAACGGATTTTTCCGGCTGTTTTCGAATTACGCTACAGGCTCTGTTTCTGCCCGGAATTTCTGTGAACGGAGTGTTGAAAAAAATGTGGATAACCTGTTGGTAACTTTTTTCTCCACCCCTTCGAGATGCGTTTTTTGCCGGGGGGCGTTAAAGAAAAAGAAAAGTCCTATATTTGCGGGGAAGAGTGGACGGGCGGGCGGGCGATCCCCGTCCTTTTTTATGATATTTTTTTGCATCTACTTATGATCGAACTCGGAAATGCGGAACTCCGGCGGCGTGCCGCCTGCATCAGGCTGGTCATCTCGGACAATGACGGCGTATTTACCGATAACGGGGTCTATTACGGCGAAGGAGGAGAGGTGATGAAGCGCTATTCCATCCGGGACGGCATGGGTGTCGAGCGGCTTCGGGAGCACGGGATCGAAACGGCGATCATGACCGGCGAGGTGTCGCCGAGCATTGTCCGGCGCGCCGAAAAGCTGCGGATGCCGCACCACTACCTCGGGGTGAAAGACAAGCTCTCGAAGCTGCCTTCGGTTCTCGAGGATACGGGTCTGCAGCTGCACCAGCTCGCCTATATCGGCGATGATGTCAACGATCTCGGCATCCTCGGGGCCATAGTCCCTCAGGGTATTACCGCATGCCCCGGCGACGCCATGCCTTTCGTCGAGCCATTTGTTCACTATGTCGCCCGGCAAAAAGGGGGATACGGAGCCTTCAGGGATTTTGCAGAATGGCTCATTGCCCTCCGGACGGACTCGTCGTTGACGGTCTGAGCCGCATTCAGGCCTCCACAGGCATTTTTTTTACTAATTTTTTCAAGGATTGTATGGCGGAAGTAAAAATCGGAAACAGATATGTCGGAGACGCGCATCCGGCCTACATTATTGCTGAAATAGGCATCAACCATAACGGCTCTCTCGATGTGGCCCGGCAGCTCATCGAAGGGGCGGCTCTTGCCGGATGCGACGCCGTGAAATTTCAGAAACGCACGCCGGAGCTGTGCGTGCCTGCCGATCAGCGGGATATCGAGCGGGATACTCCCTGGGGCAGGATGCGTTATATCGATTACCGGTATAAAGTGGAGTTCGGGCGCGAGGAGTATGCTGAAATCGACGCATTCTGCCGGGAGAAAGGTATTCACTGGTTCGCTTCCTGCTGGGATGAGGAGGCTGTCGATTTTATGGAGCAGTTCAACCCTCCCTGCTACAAGGCCGCATCGGCATCGCTGACCGATCTGGCGCTTCTGAAAAAAACGGCCTCGACCGGACGCCCGCTCATCATTTCCACCGGCATGTCTACCATGGAAGAGATATCCCTGGCGGTAAGCGAGATCGGCGCAGGCAACCTGCTTATCGCACACACCAATTCAACCTATCCGTGTCCGGTCGAGGAGCTGAACCTTCGCGTGATCGAAACGCTGAAAGCCGCCTGGCCGGATATACCGGTCGGGTATTCGGGACATGAGGTCGGTCTTGCCACCACCTGGGCGGCCGTGGCCCTTGGAGCCACCTTCATCGAGCGGCATGTCACGCTCGATCGCGCCATGTGGGGATCGGACCAGGCGGCTTCGGTCGAGATATCGGGAATGAGCCGGCTGGTCTCCAATATCCGCGATATCGAAAAAGCTCTCGGAGACGGCCTCAAGCGGGTCTATGAGGGTGAAATTGCCGCCCGAAGGAAACTCCGCAGGGTGCCGTAGTTCACTGCAGGTTCCGATTTTTTCGGCAAACCGCCGGTGCTCCTGCAGAAGGAGCTTCCTCCGGCGGCCTGCCGGTCCGGTTTTTTCCCGAAGCCGGCAGCGAGGACGGACCTGTTATGGAGCGTTTGTTATATTTCATTCCCTCGCTTAAATTTACCCCTCGATTGCATGGCGCCTGGCGCATGCCCGTGTCTGTGTTTTTTTATCCCGTCGCCGGGATGATTTTTTAATGAATAACCCAACCAGAGTGCAAATTATGACCAGCAACAACGGTTCATCTGTGCAGGAGTTCGAATATAAGGCCGAAATGAAGCAGCTTCTGGACCTCATCGTCCATTCGCTCTATACCCATCCCGAAATTTTTCTCAGAGAGCTTATTTCCAACGCTTCGGATGCCCTGAGCAAGGTGCGCTTCAGCGCTCTTACCGACCAGGATCTTCTGGAGGGAGAGGGCGATCCGGGAATCAGGATCACGGTCGACTCCAAGGAACTGACCTTCGTTATCGAGGACAACGGCATCGGCATGAGCGAGGAGGAGCTGATTGCCAATCTCGGCACCGTGGCAAAATCCGGGACGCTCGGCTTCATGCAGGCGCTGAAGGATCAGCAGCAGGAGCTCGACGGCAATCTGATCGGCCAGTTCGGAGTGGGATTCTACTCGGTATTCATGGTGACCGACGAGGTCACGGTCGAAACCAGAAGCGCAAAACCCGGCTCCGAAGGCTACCGGTGGCGTTCTTCGGGCGAGGGTACCTACACCATCGAAAAGATCGAAAAGGCCGGACGGGGCACCACTATTTCCTTCAGGCTCAAGGAGGAGTCGAAAGAGTTCGCCGAGGAGTACCGTATCGAGCACATCATCAAGAAGTACTCGAACTTCGTCGATTTTCCCATCACACTCGGCGGCAGGCAGATCAACAGCGTGACGGCTCTCTGGCAGCGATCGAAGAGCGAACTGAAGGATGAGGATCTCAACGAGTTCTACAAGTTCGTTGCCAACGATTTTCAGGATCCTCTCGACTACCTGCACGTTTCCGTTGAAGGCATGGTGAGTTTCAAGGCGCTGCTTTTTCTCCCGAAGGATGCCCCGCCGGAACTGCTCTATCGCCAGAGCGAGCTTGAAAACCGTGGCCCCCAGCTCTACGTGAAAAAAGTGATGATCCAGCACGAGTGTCGCGATCTGCTTCCGGAATACCTGCGTTTTCTGGTTGGCGTTGTCGATACAGAGGACCTTTCGCTCAACGTATCCCGCGAGATCGTCCAGTCGAGCCCGGTGATGGCCAAAATTCGCCAGATCCTTACCGGAAAGATTCTCGGATGGTTTGAGGACCTTGCCAGGGAGCAGCCCGAAAAGTTCCGCACCTTCTACAAGGCGTTCGGACCCATCGTGAAGATCGGTCTGAACACGGATTTCACCAACCGGGACAAGCTGATCGAGCTGCTTCGTTTCGAAAGCACGAAAACCGCTCCGGAGGAGTACGTCACCCTCGGTGAATATGTGGCGAGAATGTCGCCTGATCAGAACGAGATCTACTTTCACTCCGGCAGCAGCCGCAGCCAGCTGCTGGCGCACCCCAATCTCGAGTACTTTCAGGACAGGGGTATCGAGGTGCTGCTGCTCAGCGATCCAGTCGATGTGTTTGTGATTCCCTCGATTCACGAGTATGAGAAAAAACCTCTGAAATCGATTGAAAAAGCCGATATTGATTTCACAAAAGCCGCTGAAAAGGAGGGGATCGAGCCGCTGCCGGAAAACCTGCTGCAGCCTGTTCTCGGGCTTTTCAGGGATGTGCTTGGAGAGCGGATAGAGGATGTCGTCGAGTCGCACCGGCTGGTGAACTCTCCGGTAACGCTCGTGAGCGGAAAGGATGCGCTCGACAGCCAGATGGAGCGGATGATGAAGATGATGCAGGCCGATATGCCTGCCGCCAAAAAGATTCTCGAGGTCAACACCTCCCATCCCATTATCCGGAATCTTTCGGGCATGTACATGGCCAATGCCGCCAATCCACTCATCGGAACGGTTATCCTGCAGCTGTACGATGCGGCGCTGCTGCACGAGGGAGGGCTTGATTCGACCACCGAGTTTCTTTCGAGGATGAACGAACTGATCGAGGCGGCAACCCTGCAGCGCTAAGCGGGGCCCGCTGAAGCTTTAACAACTTTTTAACCGGTTGATTTGTGAAACAGAGCAGGGATTTCGATGCACGGGAGGTAGCCGTTTTCCAGAAAAACGAGATCACCGAGCATTTCATCTACAAAAACCTTTCCGGAAAAGTGAGCGGGGTCAAGAACCGCCGCATTCTCAGCCAGATCGCCGACGACGAGCTGCGGCATTACAACGTCTGGAAAACCTACACCCGCAGGGATATTTCGCCCAGCAGGCTGAAGGTGTGGTTCTATACCTTCGTCAGCATGGTGTTCGGTTTTACCTTCGGCATCAAGCTCATGGAAAAAGCCGAGCAGAACGCCCACAATACCTACAACCGGATGCCGGGCAGCTTCAAGGAGATAAACGGCATCATCCGCGACGAGGAAGAGCACGAGCAGGCACTGATAACCCTGCTCGACGAAGACCGCCTCAGGTACACCGGTTCGATCGTGCTGGGTCTCAACGATGCGCTTGTCGAGCTGATGGGCGTGCTTGCGGGTCTGACCTTCGCCCTGCAGAATACGCCGCTGGTGGCCCTGACCGCCTCGATCACCGGTTTCGCCGCCGCGCTTTCCATGGCATCTTCGGAGTATCTGTCCACCAAGTCGGAGCCGGGCGGAAAAAATCCCCTGAAAGCGGCAATCTATACCGGTTTCGCCTACCTGCTCACGGTGCTGGTGCTGGTGACGCCCTACCTGCTTTTCACCGACCTTTACCTCTGTCTCGGCATGGCGTTTGCCGCCTCCGTCTGTATTATCGGTTTTTTCAATTTCTACATCTCCGTTGCCCGGGATCTCTCCTTCAGGAGCAGGTTTTTCGAGATGGTGGGGCTCAGCTTTACCGTTGCCGCACTGAGTTTTGCCGCAGGATACGGCATACGGCTGGCTTTCGGCATCGAGGTTTAGGCCTTTTTTGGCGGAGCGGGGGATCGGTTTCCGGAAGCCCCGTTCAGGGCGACTCTTTCCGGTGCCGCAGGTGGTTCGCGATGCTCCGGTAATCGATCTCGCGACCGGTATCGATCAGGATCTCGTCGGACAGCTCCTCTTCGGAGAGCGGCTCCGCCGCCGCCAGCTGTTTCTGCAGCACCGCTTCATCGGCTTCGGACGGATCACGCCCTTCCCGGAGCCTCGCCTTTACCCGCATCCGGAGTATCGCTTCATCGGCATGAAAATGCAGGATGGTGAACCGGCAGCCGTATTGCCGGGCAAGCTTTCTGAACTGACGCCGCTCGCCCTTTCCGAGAAAGGTGGCGTCGACCAGCACCGCAAACCCCTCTTCAAGAGCTGTTGCCGCTATTTCCGCAAGTCGCCGGTAGGTTTTTTCTGTAAACGGCGCCGTATAGATGTCGATTCCGGAGCAGTTGCTGCTGCGGGTATCGGCAGGGATGCCGGCAAGCCTTTTCCGCTCGATATCGGACCGGATATGAACGGCCTGCAGTTCCAGGGCGATCGCCCCGCCATGCGTGCTCTTTCCACTTCCTGAAACCCCGCAGGTGATCATGAGGTGCGCCGCCGTCGGCTGCGTATAGTGAAAGGCGTGACGCACATAGGAAAGGTGTTCCTCCCGGATGGTGTGCCTGCGCGTTTCGTCCGCTTCCTGTTCGTAACGGATGGCGGTTACCTTTGCCCGTACCGTTGCCCGATAAAGGCTGTAGAAACGAAGGAGGCGAAGGCTTTCGTAGTCGCCTGTCGCTGAAAGCCAGCCGTTGAGGAAACGCCATGCGAGCCCGGTGTTCCCGCTGTGCTGGAGATCCATGAAGAAAAAGGCGATATCGCTTGTTACGTCGATCATGTAGAGCGCGGGGCTGAACTCGATGCAGTCGAAAATCAGCACCCGGTCCTTTTGCCAGACCATATTGCCGGTATGCATGTCTCCGTGGCAGTGGCGGATGAAGCCTCCGGCTTTTCTTTCAAAAAAGCGGGGGGTGAGGCGAAGGTGTTCTTTTTGGACCCACGTCCTGACTTTTTCCAGCAGCAGTTCTTCTGCGCGGCAGGCTACAAGCTCCGATGTATGCCGGAAATTTTCGAGCAGGGGGAGAATCAGCTTTTCCGGACGTCCGTACTCCGAATCCGGATCCGCGGGCGGTATGGCCAGATGAAAAGCGGCAACCGTGTCGATGATGCTGTCGATATGCCGTGCCGTCAGCCGGTTTCCGGCAAGAAGCCTGTCGAGTTCCTGTGAACGGTCGAACTGCCGCATCTTCACTGCATGGCCGATAACGGCGCCATCTCCCCCAACCCTTACGGCAGTGTCTGAACGGGTGATCGGTACGACATCGATATAGAGATCCGCCGCGAGACGCCTGTTGAGGCGCACCTCCTCATGGCAGTAGTGCGCCCGTTTTTCGAGGGTGGAAAAGTCGAGAAAACCGAGATTTACGGGCTTTTTAACCTTGTAGGCCCAAATGCCGGTCAGGAACACCCATGAAATATGGGTTTCCGCCACGGTTATGGCTTCAGTCGGGTGGGGATAGGCCTCCGGCCTGCCCAGGGCTTCCAGAATAGCATCCATTGCTCTGACTCTCTCTCGGGTAACGGAATTTTCCGGGTTGACGGCTCTTGCCGGTAATTAGTCAAATATAACAGCCCTGAAAACAAGAGCGCGCCTGTTTTACCGTTTTTTCTTGCCGGAGTGAGGCCTGGCGAGTGACGTACTTCACTGATGCAGCCGGAGTCCGGATGTTTTAAACAAAAAAAATGTAAATTCAAGGCTTGAAAAGCAGTATCCCCCGATTCTTTTTTTCACCTGTCATCAGGCTACACTTATGATCCATCTTTCCAAGATTCTCTGCCCGACGGATTATTCGGATACGTCGGACAAGGCGGTCAGGTATGCCGTTGAGTTCGCCCGAAAGGTCAATGCGCATGTCCGGTTTCTGCATGTTCAGCCACCTGAAAACATCGCCCTGAAAACCGCAGCGAGCTACGGTCTGAATCTGGCTTCGCAGGAGAACGACGACGTCATTCCCCAGGCCTTTGCGGGAGTGGTCATGGCAGAAAAAAAGAACGGTCTTTCTGCCGATATTCATGTGCTTCGCGGTGAGGCATCAAAAGTGATAAGCGATCACGCCACCGCATGGGGAGCCGATCTGATCATCATGGGTTCCCACGGCAGAACCGGCCTCATGCGCCTCATGGTTGGCAGCGTGGCCGAAGCGGTATTCCGGTCCGCGGATGTTCCCGTGCTGCTGGTGAAGCAGTCCGATTCCGAAAAGACCGCAAACAACTGACCAGCCGGCAGGTCGCCGGTATTATTTCAACAGCATCCATCTTTCCAGTGCCATGAACAATTTCAGGGAATCAATACTCTCGCTTATTACCGAAACATCAGCCAACCTGCCCGGCGACGTGCGCCGGGCCATCGCAAGAGCCATCGACAGGGAGGATCCCGCATCGCAGGCAGGTCTGGCCATGTCGGCCATTTCGGTCAACATCGATATGGCAGTGGACAACGTATCGCCCATATGTCAGGATACCGGCATGCCGACCTTTTTCATCCACTCTCCCCGGGGAGCCGACCAGCTCATGATGAAGCGCGAAATCGAGGAGGCCGTAGCCGAGGCCACGCGCACCGGAAAGCTTCGACCGAACGCGGTGGATGCCCTCAGCGGCAAGAATTCCGGCAACAATCTCGGTTGCCATGTGCCGGTCATCCATTTCGAACCGTGGGAGAAGGATGAAGTCGAGGTGCGGCTGATTCTCAAGGGCGGGGGGTGCGAAAACAAGAACATCCAGTACTCGCTTCCGGCGGAAATTCCCGGTCTCGGCAAGGCCGCACGCGATCTCGACGGGGTGCGCAAGTGCCTTCTGCACGCGGTCTATCAGGCGCAGGGCCAGGGGTGCAGTCCCGGATTTATCGGCGTCGGTATAGGCGGTGACCGCACCAGCGGTTACGAGCTAGCCAAAAAGCAGCTCTTCAGGCGGGTTGACGACACCAATGCGGATGCCGAACTGCAGGCGCTCGAAGAGGAGATTCTTGAAAAAGCCAATACGCTTTCCATCGGACCGATGGGATTCGGGGGAAAGACTACCCTGCTCGGCTGCAAGATCGGCGCCTCACACCGGGTTCCGGCGAGCTTTTTCGTTTCGGTGGCCTATAACTGCTGGGCCTATCGCCGTCTCGGCGTGCTCATCGATCCCGAATCCGGATCGATTATCAGCTGGCAGTTCCGCGATGAGGATGAAATCCGTCGTATGGCTCGGGGTGAAGGCATTCCTCTGACCGGCAGGGAGGTCGTGCTGCAGGCTCCGGTCGGTGAGGATGAGGTGCGCAGGCTGCGGGTCGGCGATATCGTCATCATCAACGGCGCCATGCATACCGGCCGCGACGCCTTTCACCATCACGTCATGCAGCACGACCTGCCGGAGGGTATCGATACCCGGGGAGGCATTCTCTACCACTGCGGCCCGGTCATCATGAAAAACGGGGACGGCAGCTACCGCGTGACCGCTGCCGGTCCGACCACCTCGATCCGCGAAGAACCCTACCAGGCCGATGTTATCGAAAAACTCGGTCTGCGGGCCATTATCGGCAAGGGGGGGATGGGTCCGAAAACCCTCAGGGGGCTTCAGGAGCACGGTGCGGTCTATCTCAATGCCATCGGCGGCGCGGCGCAGTACTACGCGAAGTGCATTCACACGGTAACCGGCGTGGATTTTCTCGAAGAGATGGGGGTTCCCGAGGCGATGTGGCATTTCGAGGTCGAGTCGTTTCCGGCCATCGTCACCATGGACGCGCACGGCAACAGCCTCCACCAGAAGGTCGAGGATGAGTCGATGAGCGTTCTCGGGTCGTTTGTCAAGAAATAACGGTTACACTGCATCAGCGGGCAGGGCCCCGCTTCAGCTGCCGCCGGCAAAGGAAAAGGCCTCTGTGCACAGAGGCCTTTTCCTTTGTTTCGAAAACAGGTCGCGAGCGTTTTTTTCTCTGTCGGTTCCCTTTCGCAGCGGCTTCAGTTTTTCAGCAGTACTTCACAGCCGGGGTGGAGCTCGATGAATCGTTCGATCTCCATATCGGGTACCTGCCCTGCCGAAAGCTCGAGTTTTTCGAAATGTTCCAGATGTATGAGCGGCTCTATGGAGTGTATCGGGGTGTTTGAAATATCGAGTTCCTCGAGGTCCAGGAGACCTGCGAGCGGTTCGACCGAAGAAACCTCCGTTCTCGACACATTGATCTCCCTGAGCGAAACGATGTTTCTGAGCGGTTCGAGACTCGTTATTCCGGTTCTGCTGCAGCGAAGGTATTCGAGATTCCGAAGTTCTTCGAGCGGAGCGAGATCCTGAACACCGGTATTGTTGATCCCCAGCTCGATAAGATCCTCAAGAGCGCGCAGCGCCTCCAGTGAACGTATTTCCGTTTTATAGCAGCTCAGCTTTTCAAGCGTGACGATCGAGCGCAGCGGGGAGAGATCGGCAATCATGGTTTCCGAGCAGTAAAGCTCTTCGAGGTTGAGCAGATTTTTCAGCGGTTCGAGCGAAGTGATCTGCGTGCTCGATACCCAGAGCAGTTTCAGATTTCTGAGATTGCCGAGAGGTTCGAGAGTGGTGATGTCGCAATCGAAAGCATAGAGCCGCTGCAGATGCTGGAGATCGGCAAGGGGATCGAGACTTTCAACCGGCGATTCGTCACAGCGGAGCTGCTGGAGCATGTCGAGCATGCGGACCGGCAGCAGATCGTGGACGCGACGGTTGTCGCAGCGCAGATGGGTGGTTTTGAAAAAATCGAGAATTTCATTTTCGGAGGGTTCCCTGACAAGCTTCAGGGTGCTTTTTACGACCTCTTTCCAGTCGGCGCTCAGGCTGTTCCACCATTTCCTGCGCAGTCCCCCATCTTCGAGAAGCGCAGTTTTCGAACAGGTTGAGAGAAATTCTATTTCCTCGGGGCTGCAGTAAAGGTGGCGGTTTCCGATGTTTTTTGCGCAGCTGTCCCCCTGTACCTCGGGTGCGGTTTCACTCACACCGAGATTTTCGGTAATGCAGCGTGTATACCAGTCGGCTTTTTTTTCTTCGATGTTCCGCTGGTGAATTTCCATGCTCTGCTCGTCCAGAGAGGTGATATCCTCGAGTATGTCGTTGCCGCACCGCGGGCAGACTGCGCTGTCACTGGTGAGGGGAAAGTGGCATACCGGGCAATTGCTGTAGGTGTTCTGTTCCAAAATTCACAAGACGGTTAAGTTTATTGAAGGGAACAGCGATGAGCTAAAGTTTACAGTATAAGAAAAAAAGCGTTACGGTTATATAACCTGTTTCCCCCTATATGGTCTCCTTTTTCGAGAGTGCTTTGCAACTCAAACTATTTGAAAGCTTTCCGCGTTAAAGTAAAAACAGGCAAAAAGAGCGGTTTTCTTTTTCAATCCCCCGGAGGTCATGATGTACAGAAGTGAATCGAACGGGCTTGCCGGCACAGGGCTGCCGCATGCCTCTCTGCTTGAACTGTCCGAAGAGGTCTGGCTTCTGCGCCGCAAAGGGTTCCGAAGAAACGCAAAAAGCATCCAGATCGCCGAATCTGTCTTTACCATAGGCAACGGCTATCTCAACATCAGGGGAAGCCTTGAAGAGCTTCCCGACGGTCATGCAGGCGGGATGTATCTCGGTGGCGTTTACGACCGGTCGGAAGCCGATGTCGAAGAGCTGGTGAAGTGCCCCATGTGGACGGATGTTTCCGTCTGGAGCGAAGGGGAGAAGTTCAGCCTGTCCACCTGCAGCCTGCTTTTTCACGAACAGGTGCTCGATATGAAAAAAGGGATCCTGCACCGTTCGACCACCATGCGGAACTCCGCCGGCAGAGTTCTCACCATCGAAAGTCTTCGGCTGGTTTTCATGCATCAGGTTCATCTGGGCTACATGCTGTTCAGGATAACCCCGAGAAATTTTTCAGCTCCCCTGAGGGTGTTCAGCGGCCTTAACGGAGAGGTGTGCAACCGGGGGTTTTTCCCCGAAGAGCGTATCAAGCATCTGCAGCTTGAAAAGATCGAGCGGGGCAGGAACTTCATGTATCTCGAAATGAGGACACGGCAGCAGGGCATACGCATAGCCGAAGCTGCATCGTGGAAGCTTGTACTTCCCGGGTCCGCAAGGGCGTATCCCGAACCGAGGATTTACGGCGAAAAGTTCACCAGCGAGATGACCCTCGAAGTCGAGAAAGGCCAGTCCTATACGTTCGAAAAACTTGCCGTGGTCCGCACCAGCGACCGGAAAACTCCCGAAGAGAACATGTTCAGCCGCTCGATATGCGAGCTGAAGTCGTATATCCGTACCGGAGCGGCAGCCCATCTCGTCGATCATCTCCAGGCATGGGGAGGGAAGTGGAAGCAGGCCGACATACGGATAGAGGGAGACCCTCATGCCCAGAAGGCACTGCGCTACAACATCTACCAGCTGCTCATCAACGGTCCTCCGGTTTCCGGCAGCATCGGCGCGAAATTTCTCAGTTCGGAGGGGTACCTCGGCCATGTGTTCTGGGATACCGAGATTTTCATTCTTCCTTTTTTTGTCTACAATTTTCCCGAGATAGCGCGCAACATGCTGCACTACCGGTATGCAACGCTGCCGGGTGCGATGAAAAACGCCGAGCGGAACGGTTACCGGGGAGCGAAATATGCGTGGGAGTCCGCCTCCACCGGCGAGGACGTGACGCCGAGATTCGCTTCGAAACTTGAACGCACCATCCGGCTCATCTATACCGGCATGGAGGAGGATCATATCGTTTCGGATGTCATTTACGGCGTCGAAAAATATTTCCGGGTGACCGGCGACGAAGAGTTTCTTTTCGAGTGCGGGCTTGAAATGGTTTTTCAGACGGCAAGATTCTGGGCCAGCAGGGTGGTTTTCAGCGAGGGCATCTACGAGATACGCAGGGTTATAGGGCCCGATGAATTCCATGAACACGTCGACAACAACGCCTATACGAACTACATGGTGAAATGGCATCTCCGGCTTGCCGGCATGCTGTTCACCTATATGAGCAAGAGACATGGAGAGCGGCTCGATACGCTCTGCCGCAAGCTGGATCTCACCGGAGAAGAGGTCCGGCAGTGGCTTTCGGTGAGCAGGTGCCTGAAATTTTCCATCGATCCGGACACCAGGCTTGTCGAGCAGTTCGACGGCTATTTCAGGCTTCGCGACCACGTTATCGAAGGGTTCGACCGCAAAGGGCACCCCAAGCTGCCCAAGGGGGTCACCTACAGGAATATCGGATCGACGACGCTCATCAAGCAGGCCGACGTGCTGCTGCTGATGCACCTGTTTCCCCACGCGTTCAGCCAGGAGGAAAAGCAGGCGAATTTCGACTACTACGAAAAGCGTACCGCACACAAGTCTTCGTTGAGCCACTGTACGCACGCCATGATGGGCCTCTCGGTCGGAAAACGCTCCAGAGCCTACCACTATTTCATGAAAACCGCCCTTTTCGATCTTGAAAACCTGCATGGAAATACCGCTATGGGCATTCATGCGGCTGCGGTCGGGGGAGCCTGGCAGACCGTCGTCTACGGGTTCGGAGGGCTGTCGATCAAATCGGACCGGCTGGTGCTGACGCCCTGGCTTCCGGGAAAATGGAAGCGCCTCTCCTTTTCCGTCCGGTGGCAGGACCGGAACATCGATCTTTCGATCTCTCACGACAGGATCGACATATGGATAGAGGCCCCCTACGACAGCGAAATTCCGGTGAGCATCTATCGTAAAACGCATAAAATCAGAACAAACAGGAAAGAGGTGCTGCACTACTGTTCTTCGTGACGGATTTTTCTTCATCCGCGATTCACCCTTTTCAGACCAGGGACGAGTGTTGCCGGAAGTTTGCCGTATCGGGTGAGGCGACGGGATTCCTGCGGGGGAGCCGTCCGTTCGGGAAAAAGCCGGGAAACCGGGTTATCGGGTGGTGAAAGAGCTGAAAAAATTGTACTATTTCGGGCAGAGGTCTGCTGGTTGATCCCTTTTGAATGAACTCTCTCCCCGAAGGGTCGTTATATGGAATTTGTGCATCTTCACGTTCATACCCACTACTCGATGCAGAGCAGTCCGGTATTTCCCGGCGAGCTTTTTTCCGCCTGCCGCAGGCTCGGTATGGAGAGTGTTGCCGTTACCGATTACTGTTCGATTTTCAATATGCCGGAACTGTTCAGCGACGCCAGAAAGGCCGGAGTGAAGCTGATCATCGGTTCCGAAGTCTATCTGCTCGAATCGGGAGCCCATTCGCACGCCAAAAACAGCGTTTCACCTTCGCTTTTGCTGCTCGTCGAGAGTGAAATCGGTTACAGGAACCTCTGTATCCTGCTCTCGAGAGCGTCCAGGGATGGTTTCATCAACGGCATGCCGCATCTCGAATCGCGCCTGCTGGAGGAGTACAGCGAGGGGCTGATCTGCCTGTCAGCATACAGTTCCGGAAGAATTGGCAGGGCGCTGCTTGCCGGTTCCGCACATGAGGCCGAAACGGTTACCCGCTACTACAGGGAAATTTTCGGGGAGAACTTCTATCTCGAACTGCAGCGTCATGCCACGCCGTTCGACGACAGACTCAACCTGGCCACCATAGAGCTGGCCGAAAAATTCTCGGTGGAGCTGGTGGCCACCAACAATGTCCACTATCTCGAGCGCAAGGATTCCGGCTGCTACCGGGCAATGATAGCCAACCGCACCAAGGAAAAACTTTCGAGCCAGAACCTGCAGGCCCTCGCGGGCAGCGAGCACTATCTGAAAACCGCGGCGGAGATGGCCCGGCTTTTTCCCGAGAACCAGAGGGCGCTGGCCAATACGGTGACGATCGCCGAAAAATGCACCTACGCATTCAAAAAGAAGGACCCCATTCTTCCTCCCTACACGCTTCCCGAGGGGTTCGAAGACGAGGCGAAATATCTTCGCCACCTTACCTGGCAGGGGGCGGCAGAAAAGTATGCCGGATCGGAAGCCGAAGGCATCACCCAGGAGGATGTTCGCGAACGTATCGAGCTTGAGCTTGGCGTGATCGAGAAGATGGGTTTCAGCTCCTATTTTCTCATCGTGAGCGACCTTATTGCCGCTTCCAGAAGGATGGGCTATTCGGTGGGTCCCGGCAGGGGATCTGCCGCCGGCAGCATCGTGGCCTATCTTACCGGAATAACCAGGATCGATCCCCTGAGGTACAAGCTGCTTTTCGAGCGCTTTCTCAATCCCGAGCGCCTCTCCATGCCCGATATCGATATCGATTTTACGCCGGTCGGCAAGCAGAAGGTTCTTGAATATACCGTTGAGAAATATGGTCAGGAGAGTGTGGCCAAAGTGGTTGCCATCGGTACGCTTGGAGCCAAAGCCGCCATCCGCGATGCGGGCCGTGTGCTTGAAGTGCCGCTGCCGGTTGTCGACAGGCTTGCAAAGCTTGTGCCCGGAAAGCCGGGTATTACGCTTGAAAAAGCCATCGGCGACGTGAAGGAGCTGAAACAGTTTGTCGAAAGCACACCCGAGAACCGCACGCTGCTCGAATATGCCCGGGCGCTTGAGGGCAGGGCACGGAACGTTTCGATGCATGCCGGCGCCGTTGTCATCACCGACGGGCCGCTGGAAGCCCAGGTGCCGCTCTATGTATCAAACAAGATAGAGACCGAGGTGCGGCGCTATGCCGATGAAATCGATCTCGACGAAACCGCCCTCACCGGAGGCAAGGGGGTCGAGGGAGCCGAGGAAAAGCAGGTGGTCACCCAGTTCGACAAGAACTGGATCGAAACCGCAGGTCTGCTTAAAATCGACTATCTCGGTCTTGAAACGCTGGCCGTGATCGATGAAACCCTTCACCTCATCAGGAAACGGCATCAGGTCGAGATCGATCTCGAGAGAGTTCCCATGAACGACAGGAAAACCTTCCGGATCTTTCAGGAGGGTAAAATGGCCGGCATATTCCAGTTCGAGTCGTCGGGCATGCAGAACTACATGACCAGGTTGCAGCCCACCCAGATCGGCGACATTATCGCCATGAGCGCGCTCTACCGACCAGGAGCGCTGAACGCGCGGATCGACGAGCACCGCAATGCCGTTGACCTGTTCGTCGACCGGAAGCACGGCCGGGAGGCTATCGATTACATGCATCCCATGCTCGAGGAGATTCTCAAGGAGACTTACGGGGTTATCGTCTATCAGGAGCAGGTCATGCAGATATCCCAGGTGATGGGGGGATTCTCGATGGCCAAGGCCGATAACCTGCGCAAGGCGATGGGCAAGAAAATGCCGGAAATCATGGAGCAGTTCAAGGCGGATTTCGTCACCGGCGCGGTTGCCCAGGGGGTTCACGATACCCTGGCCACAAGGGTTTTCGAGCTGATGGCCGAGTTTGCAGGCTACGGCTTCAACAAAAGCCATTCGGCGGCGTACGGGGTGCTTGCCTACTGGACCGGATATCTCAAGGCGCACTATACCGCCGAGTTCATGACGGCGATTCTCAACAGCGAAATCGGTGATACCGACCGGATGAAGCACCTGACCGACGAGGCCAAAAGCTTCGGCATCATGACGCTGCCTCCTTCTCTGAACAAGAGCGATACCCTTTTCGCCATCGAGGACGTCAAGGGCAAGCCGTTTATCCGCGTTGGCCTGAGCGCCATCAAGCAGGTGGGCGGCGCGGCCCGGGCGATCGTAACCTCCCGCATGAGAAAAAAGCGGGACTTTGTGAATCTTTTCGATTTTACCGCCTCGGTCGATCTCCGGGTGATGAACCGCAAGGCTCTCGAATGCCTGATTCTTGCAGGAGCGCTTGACGAACTCGATCCGAACAGGGGAAAGCTTCTGGCAAATGTCGACAAGGCCATCAGGTTCGGCCAGATGCAGAACCGCTCGGTAACGCTCGGACAGTGCGGCTTTTTTACCTCCGAGGGCGGAGAGGGCACCGATGATATTCACTACCCCGATCTCGATCCGGGAGATCCCATACCGGAATCGGAAAAACTGCTGCAGGAGAAAAAACTGGTTGGTTTTTATCTCAGTCGTCATCCGCTCTCACCTTACAGGAGGGACTGGGAAGCGTTTGCGACCCTGCCGCTCAATGCCAAGGAGGTCACCCCTTTGCGGCAGTACAAGGTACTCGGCGTTGTCGTGTCGGTCAAGCCGCATCAGGACCGAAAAGGCAAGGCCATGCTGTTCGGTGCGCTGGAGGATTTTACCGGCAAATCGGACTTTACCGTTTTTGCCAGTGTCTATGAACAGTTTGGTCACCTCATAAAACCCGAGGAAGTGCTCATGCTGGTTGCCGAAGCCGAGGTGAGCGGCGGCATGCTGAAGCTGCTGGTACGCGAGGTGGTGCCAATCAAAAAGGTGCGGAGCAGCCTCATCCGTAAAATCATTCTGAAAGTTGACGCCGACGATTCGGCCCAGATCGAAAAACTCGTCCAGCTGAAAAAACTTTTTGAAGCACACAGGGGTCCGACCCCGGTCGATTTCGAGGTCAAGGCGCAGTCAGGGGAGAATATCGAAACCCTCAGAGTGTTCGCTCGCGGCACGCCCGTTGATGCCGCGGACTCGACGATTGAAAAACTCGAGGAGATTCTCGGTCCCGACAACGTGAGGATTTCGGGTTAGCAGTGCATGCGGACTGGCCCGGATTGTCCTCCGGTTTTGCCTGCCCACCTTGTTTTTTTTTGTTACTTTTATAACTTGTTGCTTGTATCGCTATAGAGTTTGGACCAACACAATTTTAAACTGGAATAACAATGAGCGGAAAATATCTTGCAGCTACCGACCAGAACTTCAAAACCGAAATTCTCGAATCGGACAAGGTTGCCCTTGTCGATTTCTGGGCTGCCTGGTGCGGGCCCTGCATGATGCTCGGCCCGGTTATCGAGGAGCTTGCCGGCGATTACGAAGGCAAAGCCGTGATCGCAAAGGTCAATGTCGATGAAAACCCCAATACTGCCGCGCAGTACGGTATCCGCAGCATTCCCACCATGCTGGTTTTCAAGAACGGTCAGGTTGTCGATCAGATGGTTGGCGCCATGCCGAAAAACATGATCGCCAAAAAAATCGACGAGCATATCGGCTGATCCTTCAGCCTTCGATTGATCCCGGCAGTTTTCCTGCCGGGATTTTTTTTCTCAACTCCATTTGACAGGCGGAACTATGGAAAAGGTGATTCGTGATGTCGTTATCATCGGAACGGGTCCTGCCGGGTATACTGCGGCAATCTATACCGGAAGAGCCAACCTGAAACCTCTTGTGATCGAGGGCATGCAGCCTGGCGGTCAGCTTATGATCACTACCGAGATCGAGAATTTCCCCGGTTTTCCCGAAGGGATCAACGGCCCTGAGCTCATGTCGAGAATGCGCAGCCAGGCGGAACGCTTCAACGCGGAATTTGTTTACGGCAGCGTTGTCGAGGCGGATCTTTCCAGAAGCCCCTTTTCCCTTACGCTCGATGACGGCAGGGAGATTGTGGCCCGCTCCCTTGTTATCGCAACCGGCGCCAACGCGAAATGGCTCGGCATTGAATCCGAAGACCGCTACCGGGGCAAGGGCGTATCGGCCTGTGCGACCTGTGATGGCTTTTTTTTCAAGGAGTGCCGGGTGTTTGTTGTAGGTGGCGGCGATACCGCGATGGAAGAGGCGCTCTATCTCACCAAATTCGCTTCACAGGTTACGCTCGTGCACCGCAGGGAGGAGTTCAGGGCGTCGAAAATCATGAGCCTGCGCGCCGGAAAAAACCCGAAAATCAAGACAATCCTGAATGTCGTCGTCGATGAGATACTCGGTGACGGCCGGAAGGTTACCGGTATCCGGCTGAAGGATGTCCGTACCGGCGAGCTTGCCGATCATGCCTGCGACGGCGTGTTCGTGGCCATCGGCCATTCGCCCAATGCCGGACTTTTTACGGGACAGCTTGCCATTGACGACTACGGCTACATCGAAACGAAGAAATCATCCTCCGAAACCAGCGTGCCCGGCGTGTTCGCCTGCGGTGATGTGCAGGACTACACCTACCGCCAGGCGGTAACCGCGGTTGGTTCGGGCTGCATGGCGGCCATCGATGCCGAACGTTTTCTGGAGTCCATCCGGTAAGCGACCTGTCGTGATGTTTTTTCGACAGGCACAGGAATGCGGGGCCGGCTTCAAACCGGCCCCGCTTGTGTTTGCGGTGTATGCGGGCAGTTCATGCCTCGACGATGCATTCCGTCGGGCATACCCCCACGCATGCCGGAGCGTCGCTGTGTCCGATGCACTCGGTGCACGTCGTCGCATCGATAACATAGGTGTCGTCACCGGCCGAAATTGCGTTGACCGGGCATTCGGGTTCGCACGCTCCGCAGAAGGTGCATGATTCTGTAATCTGGAGTGCCATGATTGCATGGAGTTTTACGTGGATGAAAAGGGAACGGTTCACAGAGGACAAGATAGCGCGGAATGCGCTGTTCGTCAATATCGAAGCCCACAGGGAGGCTGCCCGAACTTTCCGCCTCCTTTCTGATGCTGCTGAAAAGGATTTTCCAAACCGTAACAGAGTCGCGCTGGGTTGCTGGGATGGCATTGCGTAACATAAGCAGAGTGGGTTCCGGCCATTTTTCAGGGAACATGTGAATGCTTATGGATGAGTTAAAGCCTTTCAGAATCGAGATCGAGTGGACCGACAGGGAGGATTTCCTCTTTTCCTGCCACTATCGGAGTGCATCTTTCCCGGAGTGTCGGGTTGTGCCGGAGAGCGTCGCCGTGCGGCACTTTTTCCCCGTGATGACGAGAGCGATGGGCAACGTGCTGCGCAAGCTCAGGCGGGAGCACATCTCCTTTCCGCTTTTTCTGGTGACCCTGGCCTTTGAACACCGTCACCTGCTTTCGGAAATCGATCAGATGCTCAACGCCTTGCACAGCCATCTTCGGGAGCAGAAGAGTCCGGGCAGCTGGAATTGTCACGTATCGGGGGAAACGATGAAACCGTCGTCGTCGAGAGGGGGGTAGTCGAGCCCCTTTTCGCGGAGGTGTTCGGCGAGGCGGGGATAGGTGTACTCGAACAGGAAACGCTGCAGGGGCTCTTCGGGTATTTCCGGATGGTCGTACATGCCCTTGAGCAGCCGCTGGCGCTGGGCTTCGAAAATAATGACGGCGCCTGCGACCGATACGTTCAGCGATTCCACCATGCCGAACATCGGTACGGCAATGCACCGGTCGGCTCCCTGCACCGCTTTTTCCGAAATACCGTCCCATTCCGCTCCCAGAACCAGCGCGGTCGGTATGGTGTAATCGATCTCCCTGAAATCCACGCTGTTCTCTGACGATGCCGCTGCCAGAATCTGCATGCCTTCCCGGCGCAGAAGGGCGTAAACGCTCTCGATCTCCTGGTAGAGGTTGAGGTTTACCCACTTGCTCGAACCTGCTGCGGCGTTGTGGCGCGTGAAGATGTGCTTCCTGTAGGATACCGCGTGCATTTCACGAATGCCTGCAGCATCGCAGCTTCTGAGGAGGGCGGCAAGGTTGTGGGATTTGTTGACGTTGTCCATGACAACGGTCAGACTGGTCTGTCTTCTGCAGAGCATCTGACGGATTTTTCTGAACCGTTCGGGTGAAGGCAAGGGCGTCAAGGCGGATTGCTGATGTCAGGGTCGAGTTATTTTCAATAAATCTATCAATTACCCGCTTTTTTTCTCATTTTTTATTCCCGATTGCCATTATGCCGCTTTGTGAGCAGGGAGAACGGCAGGTTCCGGGTGTTTGCCGTAATGAAAAAAATAATTATATCGGAGTGTTGCTTTCTGCCGTCACCGGATGGCGGCGGCATGGAGGTTGGAGTAAACGGGTGGTGCCATTAGAATATGCCTTTACATCATAAAAAACATCCACATCTCGAGCGCCTGCTCAACAGCGCCCGTTCGCTTTCGCTCGAAGAGAACTCCCGCGTGCTGATTCTCAGCGATCTGCACATGGGCAACGGGGGAAGAAGGGATGAATTCCGCCGGAATGCCGCGCTTGTAGGAACCATGCTTGCGGACTACTACCATCCCGAAGGGTACAGTCTGATTCTGAACGGCGACGTGGAGGAGCTGTTCAAGTTTTCCCTCGACAGCATTACCGCCCAGTGGGGAGATTTTTACGATCTGTTCATCAGTTTCCGCCAGAACGGTTTTTTTTTCAAAACCTACGGCAACCACGATGCGGAATTGCTCGAGGAGAAAGAGTACCGGCTGGCACCCTATATGCTCGAATCGCTGAAGTTTTACTATGGAAATGAGACCATCCTCTGTTTTCACGGCCATCAGGCATCGGTCCTGCTCTGGGAGACCTATCCGCTGGTCAGCCGTTCGGTCGTGTTATTTCTCCGCTACATCGCGAAACCTGTCGGCATAAGGAATTTTTCCATGGCCTACAACAGCCGCCGGCGCTTTGCCATCGAAAAGTCCATTTACGATTTTTCCAACAACGCCAAGATCGTTTCGGTGATCGGCCATACCCATCGGCCGCTTTTCGAATCCCTTTCGAAGGTGGACTATCTGAACTACCGCATCGAAGAGCTTTGCAGGGCCTATCCTGCATCGGGAAGCGATGAGCGGATCGTCATCGAAGAAAAAATTGCGGCGTTGAAAGAGGAACTCGATTCCTGCTACAAGCAGGGCAAAAAGATCGGTCTGCGCAGCGGACTCTACAATACGCTCACCATTCCCAGTGTCTTCAATTCGGGCTGCGCCATCGGAAAACGGGGTATCACTGCGCTTGAAATCGAGGGAAACATCATCCGGCTGGTGTACTGGTTCAATGGCAAACAGAGCCGGAAATTCATCAGCGACCGCGACAACAGGCCCCGTGAACTCTCAGGAACCGGATTTTACCGAATCGTGCTGAACGAGGATCATCTCGATTACGTTTTCACCCGTCTCCATCTGCTTGCCTGAGCGGAAAGCCGAGAACTGCGGCAAGCGCTACCTTGCGGCTTCCAGAAACGCAGTGATCTCCGCCGGTGTTTTTACCAGTGTTTTCGCCCCGAATTCCAGCAGCTCGTCCTCCGGTCTGAAACCCCACAGCACGCCGAGCGGGTACATGCCGGCGCGCGAAGCCGTCAGCATATCGATGCCGCTGTCTCCCACATAGAGGATATCTTCCGGTTTATGCCCCAGCTTTGCCGCTATCAGCAGCGCTCCTGCCGGGTCGGGCTTGTGGGGAATCGCATCGTGATGGCCCATAACAGCATCGAACGACCATTCGGCGAGCAGTTCGGAGGCGCAGAGCTGCGTAAAGCGGTCGGCCTTGTTCGAGAGGATGGCCTTTTTCATGCCTCGCCGGTCGAGGTCGTCGAGCATGTCGGCTATGCCCTCGTAGGGTTTGGAATTGCGGTTCCAGTTGCGGCTGTAATGGTCCATGAGATCCGCGAGCAGCGTGTCGATAAGCGTTTCGGTAGCGGTATTTTCAGGCAGAGCCTTTCTGACGAGTTCCCGCAATCCGTGGCCGACAAGAAAGCGTCCTTCATCGAGCGAGTGGGTAGGGTAGCGATGTGATTCGAGAACGGCGTTGAGCGTGTTGACGATATCTTCAAGCGTGTCGAGCAGGGTTCCGTCAAGGTCGAAAATAACGGCGTTAAAAGGCATGTCTGTACGTAAAGGTTAGGGTTTGACGGCGGTAGCCAGAAAAATAGGATAGGTTTTCACTTCTCCTGCGCGATTGGTTTTGCTGATTTCGCAGGCGGTGATGAATGAAACGCGGTCGAAGCCGGCCTTTTCGAGCATGGCCTGCAGCAGGGATCGCTCGAAACCGGGATGTACCTCTTCGGTTTCGTCGTCGTGAAAAAAGCCGTCCTCGAGGTCGAGATCGGCTATGGCGATGGTGCCGCCCTTCCGGAGCAGTCCGTTCAGCCTGTCCAGCAGGGCCTGCGTATCGGCAATGTGGTGCAGGGTCATGCTGCTGCAGATGAAATCAGGTTTTTCCGTCCAGAGCTCCCTTTCCTCCGCCTGCAGAAGGTCGGCACAACGGGTTGCAACCGTCCGGATTCCGAGCGTTTCGATTTTTTTGTTCAGCACGCCGAGCATTTCCTCTGAGGTATCTATTGCCGTGAACCTGCCGAGATGGGGGGCGAGGGCAAGGGTGAGCAGGCCTGTTCCGCATCCGAACTCCATGGCCCGCATCGTTGCGACGGGTCCGGCGGTTTCGATGATGGCTTTTGCCACGCATTCGGCAAGCGCGGTACGCCGGGGATTTTCATCCCACTCGGCAGCTTTCCGGTCGAACCGGTGCGAGCTGTTCCAGATGGTTGTCATAAAATCGTGTGTATGCGTTTGATGGTTACTCTTTAGTGTCGCGGATCGGCTTTTTCTTTCCCTCTTCGTCAAGGCAGACAAAGGTGATGTGCGTGCTGAAGACGATAACCCGTTCACCGGTTTCGATGTTGTCCTTGGAAACGGTTACCGTGTATTCGATCGAGGTCTCGCCGATCCGGTTTTTCTCGCTTGTGAAACAGAGTATCGTGCCCCCGCGGATGCTTTTCCGGAACTCAACCTTGTCCATGCCGACGGTTACAAAGTTGCATCCGGGGTAGTCGAGCGTGACGGCAATATAGCTTACCTCATCGATCCATTTCAACAGGTTTCCGCCGAAAAGGAACCCGTAGTGGTTCAGATGTTCCGGCAGCACGAGCTTGTAGTTTTCCATAGGGGTAAAGGGTTTTGGTTTTCCTGATGTCACTCAAAAGGGTTTCGGGCCGTTGAACGTTCCTCCCGCACGGGAGCTGCGCGAGGTTTATTCCATCTCTCTGGAAGGTTTTACGAGAATCACCTCTTCTCGTTCGACCTTCACCTGGCCGGGAGGAAGGTTTTTTGCGCGCCGTACATGTTTTTTCAGGGTGTACATCACCGGCACCAGTTCGGAGTGTTTGGCGGCCGAATGCCATGCGGCGATCCGGGCGGCCCGGTGTATCTCGTCCCTGTGCTGCATGCTCGCACCCCTGAGCACGCAGTGCGAGCCCGCGCTGCCCCGTGCATGGAGCCAGATGTCGTTCGGTTTGGCGAAGGCGAAGGTGAGCTGTTCGTTGTTCCTGGCGTTTTTGCCGATATAGAGCGTTGCCGACGCCGAAAGCCTGATGGTTCTGAAGGGCGAAGAGGGGGCTGCGGCTTTCGGCGGCGCAATGCCGTTTTTCCGGAGAGGAGCGGCGTTCGTTTCAAGAAACCGCTTCACGGCTTTCGGTGAGGAGAGCGAGGCAAGTTCACCGAGAAGTCCTTCAAGCTCGACTTTGCGTTTTTCAAGCTCCGCCCTGCGCCGCCGAAGGGATTCCGCCCCGCCCCGGGCTTTGGCGGCCTTTCTGAAATAGGCCGCCGCGTTGTCGCCGAGGCCAAGTTCGGGTTTCAGGCGTATTTCCACGTCCGGGCCCCCGGGGTTGAAGATGTCCTTCACCCTGATGCTTTCAGGCGCACGGCGTTCCATGTAGAGCGCACCCATCAGGAGATGGCCGCAGGTTTCATATCCGGCGGCGCTTTTTTCAAGTTCAAGCGGCCTGAACTCCTGCAGCTCCCGTTCCGCTCTCCGGAGCTGCTGCTGCAGTTTTCCGCTCAGCTCCCGCTGCGCCTGTACGGTGTTCAGCCAGCTCCACATGGCCGAGCTGTAGCGGTTGAGCCCTTCGAGCACCGAACTGTGGATCTGTGCACCGGCAAGGCGGGTATGCAGCAGGCTGAACAGCGGTTTTCCCTCAGTGCTTTCGCCGCTCTGCACCAGCGGGTCGAGCAGTTCGTAGAACATGTCCTGAAAAGCCGCGAAAAGCGCTTCGGGGTTTTTCGTGCCTCCGGCCCTTTCCAGAAGGCTCCGCTGCAGGGAGCGGTCGAATCCGGCAAGATCGGGTGCGCCGCTCCCACTCGTTGCTATTCTCCCGAAAAACCGTTCCGGGCTTTGCGCCAGCTGTTCGAGCTCACCAAGGATGCTCTCTTTCGAATGGTCGCCGGATTCCGGATACGGCTGCCCGACGAGGGTATTCCTGTTGCGGCAGGCGTCGGTGACAACTCCTCCGCTCGAGAGAAAGATATTTGCCTCTGTGCCGAAGAGACGCAGTACCAGAGTCTCTTCGCCCGAAAGCCGCACCAGGATTTCCCGGTCGCAGGGCGACATTTCCACACTCTCGACCTCCCGCTCACAGATGCTTTTGAGCAGGCTTGCGCTTTGGGGGTTTTTACGGCTCATGCCTTCCCTCGTATAGAAGGAGAGTTCCGGAATCCGCGATATTGCCATGACCTGCAGATGCTCACCCTTGGCGGTAATGAAGCAGATGCACAGTTCTTCTTTACGGGGGGAGTGAATCTCGAAAACAAAACCGCCCGCAAGCCGTTCATGGAGTTCCATGGCGGCATGGTAAAAGGTGAAGTAATTGCGGTGCATCGGTTGTTTTAACGGTTTCTTTTTCCCTATTTTAAAAGGGAATTGCACAGTCGGGTTTTCCCTGGCGGACGGAATGGTTCCGGTATCAATGTATTAAAAAGTATCTCCATGTCAGAAGAACAGGGTTCGTCCGGATGCTGCGGCTCCGGGGGTTGCGATGGCCACGAAGGGCAGGAAAAGCGGCTCGGATGGCATGAATATTTCATGAGCGTCGCGCATCTGATTTCGCGACGTGCCACCTGTACGCGCGGCCATATCGGCGCGGTGATCGTCCGGGACCACAACATTCTTTCCACCGGTTACAACGGCGCCCCTTCGGGACTGCCGCACTGCAACGAGACCAACTGCAGAATCTACCGCAGCACCCATCCCGACGGCACAATCGAGGAAAACTGCGTCAATACCATCCATGCCGAAATCAACGCCATCGCACAGGCCGCCAAGCACGGGGTGTCGATCAAGGACGCCGATATCTACATCACGGCCAGTCCCTGCATCCACTGCCTGAAGGTGCTCGTGAACGTGGGAATCAGGACCATCTACTACGACAAGCCCTATAAAATCGAACATATCGACGAACTGCTCAGGCTTTCGGGAGTCCGGCTGGTGCAGGTGCATGTCGAGGAAACGTGAAAGGGGGAGCTGTGCCGGGTCAGGAGCATGAACACTATATGCAGCGATGTCTGGAGCTCGCGCTGAAAGGGTCGGGTTCGGTGAGTCCCAATCCGATGGTTGGTTCGGTGATCGTTTACGGCGGACGTATCGTCGGGGAGGGATACCACATGGAGTACGGTGGCCCTCATGCGGAAGTCAATGCCGTAGCATCGGTTGCCGATGCCGGAGTGCTTCGGGATGCGACGCTTTATGTCAACCTCGAGCCCTGCTCCCATTTCGGCAAGACTCCGCCCTGCAGCGACATGATCATCCGGTGCGGCATTCCCCGCGTGGTTACAGGCTGTCGCGATCCGCATGTAAAGGTTGCGGGAAAGGGGATCGAAAAGCTGCTTGCCGCCGGCGTGGAGGTGATCGAGGGGGTGCTGGAGGCAGAGTCAGAGAAGCTGAACGAGGCTTTTATCACCAGCCACCGCAAGGGGCGACCCTTTGTGGCCCTGAAACTCGCCCAGACGCTCGACGGCAAGATCGCCACCGCTTCGGGTGCATCAAAATGGATTACCGGTGTGGAGGCGAGAACCGAAGTGCACCGGCTCAGGTGCGCCTACGATGCCGTGCTGACGGGCGCTGCGACGGTAATGGCCGACGATTCGGAGCTAACCGTAAGGCATTGCGCAGGCCGCAATCCGCTTCGAGTGCTGCTCGATCCGAGGCTTGCCGTTCCGCTCGACGCGAAATTTTTCGATGGAGGAGCCGAAACCCTGGTGTTTACCGTCCCATCGCTGCTGCAGTCCGAAAAAGCCCGGCAGATAGCAGGAAGAGGCATTTCGCTTCTGGGTGCGCCTGCCACCGGATGCGGTCTCGATCTCGGGCTCGTGCTCGATGCGCTGCACGAGCGAAGGGTGCTGTCCGTTCTGGTGGAGGGGGGGAGTCGTCTGCACTCCTCTTTCGTCCGCTCGGCGCTCGTGGACAAGTTCTATGTTTTCGTCGCTCCGAAACTCTTCGGCGGTGACGGCCTGAGCGCTTTCGCTCCTCTCGGGATAACACTTCCCGGAGGTGCTTCGGAACTCTGCTTCGAAGCGCCGCTCGGTTTCGGCAGTGATCTTCTTCTGACGGCATATGTTGTAGATGATGTGCAGTAAAAAAAATGAGCGTCATGAAACGAAAATTCTCAAAAAGGGGGTCAGGCATGTTTGACAGAACATTCAACAACACCGATTTCGGCAAGCTGCTCCTGCGGCTTTCCATAGGGGGTCTGATGTTGTTCCACGGCGTCAGCAAACTGCAGCATGGCTACGCTTTCGTGGAGAAAATGCTGCTGAAATCAGGTCTTCCGGAGTATCTCTCCCACGGTATCCTTGTCGGCGAAATCGTCGCCCCGGTGATGATCGTGCTCGGCTTCAATACCCGTGCCGCGGCTCTGGTGGAAGCGTTCGTCATGGTGATGGCGGTGTATCTGGTGCATATGGGCGACCTCTACTCCATCAACGAGCACGGCGCCTACGCGCTTGAACTTCAGGCGCTCTACCTGTTCGGTTCACTGGCCATCGTGTTTCTCGGAGCGGGCCGCTACTCTCTGGGAGGATCTAACGGCCGGTGGAACTGAGTACCTTCACAGGCACAGCGGCGGGCACACTTCTCGACATCCGCAACATCAGCGCGTTCCGCGGCACCACAAAGGTATTCGACGCTTTTTCGCTGCAGATCGACGAAGGGTGCAGCACGGCTATCCTGGGGCCGAACGGCGCGGGGAAGTCCTCTCTTATGAAGCTTATTTCGGGTCATCTGCACCCCTGTTTTTCGCCGGAAAGTGCTTTGCGGATTTTCGGCAGGGAGCGCTGGAATGTATGGGAACTTCGTTCCCGTCTCGGCATCGTTTCGTACGATCTGCAGCATGAATACCTTGCCTCTGCCGCCGGCTTAAACGTGGTGCTGTCCGGGTTTTATTCGAGCATCGATACCTGGCGGAATCAGGTTTTCAGCGACCGGGAGTACCGCAAAGCCGAAGAGGTTATGGAAACGCTCGGTATCGGCGCCCTGCGGAACCGTCCGTTCGGTTCCCTTTCGACCGGCGAACAGCGCCGCTTCCTGCTCGCCAGGGCATTGGTCAACGATCCGGGAACCCTTCTGTTCGACGAACCGACCTCCGGGCTCGATATCAAATCTTCGTTTCTCTACCTCGAGCTGCTCCGCAAACTGATGCGGAACGGGAAAACCGTACTGCTGGTCACTCACCACGTACACGAGATTCCGCCGGAAATTCGCCGCATTGTAATGCTCCGAGAGGGAAGGGTAATGGCCGAAGGAAGCCGCGAGGAGATGCTTTCCTCCGCCATGCTTTCTGCGCTGTTCGATTATCCGCTACAGGCGGTTTCCCGCAACGGGAGCTGCCAGGTTTTTCCGGCGTTTCAGGATGCTCCTGATGTAAACCGGTAACCGGCAGACAGGCTTCAGGGGGTGTCGAGTTCTCTATCGGGGATTTTTTTTGTCCATATCCTGATAATGTTTTACATTCAAATGCCCCATCATAAAATGGCCGTTAAATTTTTTATTCCCGTTCCGAAAAGATGCCGGATTGGTGGAGGCGTCATGATTTAAAATGCGAGGGCGGATTCTTTCGGCTCCGCCGGGTGATACGATGTAAGGGTTACGCGCCACTGTTTACAAACATGCTGCAGGTGTCTGGTTCTCTTTTTTTCGGGTTTGCCGGTATGCCGTTTCTTTTTTTCGACAGGCGCCGGAAACGCTTCTGCTTTCAACGGTGTTTGTTTGAAAAACAGTCATGAACAACAATACGGCCTTGTATCGTCCCCCTTTTTACGGCAGCGCCCTCCTTACCGGTTTTTTTGTGCTGTTCGTCTCTTTTTCATCTCCGGTTTTTGCCGAAAAAACCCAGAAAACGCCCTTCAAATCTTTGCCAGGGTCTGTCCCTCTGGCGGACTCCTCGCGCATCATGCAGAAGCATGAGCTCAATGCAGGCGTTCCCGATTCCCTCAGGGGCGGTTCCTCGTCCGGCCAGGCACAGGCGGAGATTCCCGAGGGTTTTGTGACCCAGAAGCTGAAAAAAGGAGAATCGCTCGCCAGGCTTTGTGGAGAGGATTCCGTCTGCCAGACTATTTTCATGAAGGTGAACAGGGTCGACAAACGGCATTTTCCTGTGGGAAAAACCGTGCTCTTGCCGGTTGACCTTGCAAAAGCCGTCCAGTACGCTCCGATTCCCGAACTGCTCACCGACAGCAGGGGAGAGAGGGAGATAAGGGTCTATCTCAACAGCCAGTATTTCGGGGCCTACGAAAAAGGGAAGCTTGTTTTCTGGGGCCCTGTTTCAACCGGCAGAAAAACCTATGCGACGCCGCCCGGCAGGTTTTTCGTGAACTACAAGCAGCGCCACAAGCGTTCCATCAAGTACGATAACGCGTCCATGCCCTTTTCCATCAACTTCTACGGCGGCTACTTCATGCACCAGCAGTCCCTGCCGGGCTATCCGGCTTCCCACGGTTGTGTGCGGCTGCTCATGACCGATGCGGAACGGCTCTTCAACTGGGTAAAACTCCGTGATCCCGTCACGGTTGTGCGTAACGGCGCGTAACCCGGCTCTAAGGCGTATCGTCTTCCCTGTCCTCCCAGTGCAGCCGGTGCATGATCCGGTGTACCACCGGTGCGAGCATGATGCTCATGACCGCAATGAACACCAGCCCGGCATAGAGCGCATACAGCCCGGCAAAAAGTTTGCCGTTCGCGCTCAATCCTTCGGTTTTTACCGGTCCCATGCCTCCAAGCAGCATGGCTGCGTTCAGAAACGCGTCAAGCAGTGTCATCTGTTCGGTGCGCATATACCCGGCAATGCCGATCAGGAGCGAAATGCCTATCAGAAGAAAGGCCAGTCCCGCATGTCCGGCGATGCGCAGGATAAAACGGCCGGCAGGAATCGGCCGGCTATGGCGATGTTCGTACATGGTGCTGCGTGATGTTTGTCAGGATTATCATAACCCGTTTTGAAAAGCCGTTCATCCACCCTTTTCAGGAAAGGTACGGCTTTTTTCCCTGACCGTTAAATGCAGGGGGTCTGGCCAGGAACCGGTGCCGGGAGCAGGGAGGCTTCCTTGTCGTTTGAGTAAACCGGCCGCAAACGATCACTTTTTTCAGCGAAGGGTGCCGGGGACATGAGCGCGGCTGAAACTTAATGCAGCCGGTTCCGGTTTTTGGGGTTACGCTGTCTGAAAATCCGTTCTTGAAACCCGATCAATAGCAAACATAAATCCTTCGCACCTATGGCAACAGTTACCCTGAAAGGCAATCCGGTGGAGACCACCGGCGAACTTCCGGCAATCGGCATTGAAATGCCGTTTTTCTGTCTGGTGAAGACCGATCTTTCGGAATCAGGCCCGGCCGATTATGAGGGCAAGCGTCTTGTTCTGAATATTTTTCCAAGTCTCGATACCGCAGTCTGTGCTGCATCGGTCAGACGTTTCAACCAGGAGGCTGCTTCATTCGACAACACCGTGGTGCTCTGTATTTCAGCCGATCTTCCGTTTGCCCACAAGCGGTTCTGTGAAGTGGAGGGGCTCAGCGACGTGGTGCCGCTTTCGGTTTTCCGTTCACCGGAGTTCGGCAGGGATTTCGGCGTGGCTATGGCTACCGGTCCACTGAAAGGACTGCTTGCCCGCGCGGTGGTTGTTGTCGATAACGAGCATCGGGTGGTGTATCGCGAACTGGTGCCGGAAATCGTCGAGGAGCCGGATTACGGTGCGGCACTGAAAGCGCTCGTTTGAAACTCGCGCGCCTGCACGGCGCTTGAAACTCGCGCTCCCGAGCCTGCCGTGGCTCCATACGTCTCATCGGTCCCATGACAACAGAAAAAGCCAGCCTCGTGCAGGCTTTTTCTGTTTGTTGAGATATGGTTTATTCTGTTTAAATCAAGCGTTTTATGCGTATACTTCAGGCAGTGCTGTTTTACGGCCGGGCCCTGTCGGCCGATAACCCCATACCCATGATGCATTATGTCGAAAAACCCAGTTGAGCGCACTCTCCGGGAGATTGATTTTCCAAAACTTGTTGAGGGAAAGGAGTTTTACCCATCCCCCGCCTCCTGGGAGGATGAAGTGCTCTATTTCCTGTTTCTCGACCGTTTTTCCGATGGACGCGAGTTCGGGGGTTTTTCCGGGCTTGACGGAACTCCGGTGGATCAGGCCGATCCGGACCGGTCGACGCCTCTTTTTTCGCCGCTGGAAGATGCCGGCACCGCGGAGCGTGATGCGTGGTTTCAGGCGGGAAGAAACTGGTGCGGCGGAACCATTGCCGGCATGAAGGACAAGCTTGGCTATCTGAAACGGCTGGGTATTACGGCGGTGTGGATCAGCCCGGTGTTCCGCCAGGTGACCGGCAGCAGCGATTACCACGGTTACGGTATCCAGAATTTTCTCGATGTCGATCCGCATTTCGGCACACGTGAAGAGTTGAAGGATTTTGTCCGGGCTGCGCACCATTCGGGCATCAGGGTGATTCTCGATATCATCATCAACCATGCCGGCGATGTTTTTGCCTATGAGGGCAATATGCAGTATACCTATCAGGAGGGCCGCCAGTGGCCGGTGCAGGGCTACCGCAGGCACAGCGGCGATCCGGGCAGCCTGCCCTTCGCCATGGTGGATGGGGAGAGTGCCGAGGGCGCGGTGTGGCCGGTGGAGCTGCAGCCGGAGAGCACCTGGACGCGGCGTGGCGAGATCAGGCGTTGGGACAGCTTTCCCGAGTTTCTCGATGGCGATTTCTGCACACTCAAGGATGTCAACCTGGGCGATGCCCTGAAAGACCCTTCGGCAGCCTGGGACCTGCAGCGCCGCATCCGCGAGTTCCGTCCCTCCCAGGCGCTCAGGAACATGACGGAAATCTATCAGTTCTGGATTGCCTTTGCCGATATCGACGGCTACCGGCTCGATACCGTGAAACATATGGAGCCTGGAGCGGTGCGCTTTTTTGTTTCTGCGGTGCATGAATTCGCCGTTTCGCTCGGCAAGGAGAATTTTACCATTATCGGCGAGATTACCGGTGGCCGTTCACATGCGACCGCCATTCTTGATACCACAGGGCTCGATGCGGCGCTCGGCATCAATGATATGCCCGACAAGCTGGAGTTCATGGTGAAAGGATGGCGCAGTCCCGGCAACCCCGATACCGAGGATCAGGAGGGGTATTTCGACCTGTTTCGCAACAGCCTTCTCGATAACAAGAGCTCCCGCCAGTGGTTCGGCAGTCATGTGGTTACCATGTTCGACGACCACGACCAGGTTGGCGTGCAGCACAAGTTCCGTTTTGCCGGAGACAGCACCCGCAGCGAGATGCTGCTTCCGGCCGCGCTGGGCCTGAACCTCGCTTCTGCGGGGATTCCCTGTATCTATTACGGTACCGAACAGGCTTTCAACGGCGCCGACCACCGTAACGGAGACGACTCCTACAGCGACGTTTTTCTGCGCGAGTGCATGTTCGGCGGCCCGTTCGGCTCCCGGCAGAGCGCCGGAAGGCATTTCTTCGACGAAGCACATCCGGTTTACCGTTTTCTCAGCCGGCTTGCCGCGCTGCGCAGGGAGCATATGGTCCTGAGGCGCGGCCGCCAGTACCTGCGGCAGGTTTCGGCAACCGGGTTCGATGGCGATTTTTACTATCCGCAGCCGGTAGACGGCCAATTGCACTGGATTATCGCCTGGTCGCGCATTTTCGCCCGCACGGAGTGCCTTTGCGCAATCAATACCGATACGGACAGGGCGATTACGGTTTACGCGGTGGTGGACAGTACCATTCATCCGCCCGGCAGCACCATGCAGTGCCTGCTTTCAACGGCAGAGGATTTCCAGCCCCATGTCGTTACGGTCGAGGCGCGTCAGGGTTCCGCAGTTCGCATTACGGTGCCGCCGGCGGGGTTTGTGGTGTACGGATAAGGTGTCGCCGTCGGGCTTCGGAGCGGACGTTTGGGGCAATTAAGCCCGGTTTGCCGTATATTGACGGGTAAAGAGGATAAGCCGTAACCGGAAAAACAAGTCAGGAATCGAATGTTTACGGGAATCGTGAAGGATATAGGGAAGGTGGGCGCACTCGAAAGGCGTAACGGCGGATTGCGTCTGCGGGTGCAGTATGCCGGAATGGAGGCGTTCGCGTCTCTGTCGGTCGACGAGAGCGTCAGCGTCAACGGGGTCTGCCAGACCGTGGTTGCGGTTGCGGATGGCTGGTTCGAGGTAGATACGGTCGAGGAGACGCTCGCCAAAACCACGTTGGGTTCGCTCCGTTGCGGGGCTTCGGTGAACCTCGAGCGCGCACTCAGGCCGATGGACCGTCTCGGCGGCCATTTCGTGCTTGGCCATGTGGATTGTGTCGGGGTGGTGAAGGAGCTGCGGGAGCTCGGTTCGAGCCGGGAGATATGGTTCTCTTATCCGGAGGAGTTCAGCTCCATCATGGTTTCGGCCGGTTCCGTCGCCATCGACGGCATCAGTCTGACGGTGGCAAGGCTCGGGGATGCCTCGTTCGCCGTCGCCGTGATTCCCTTTACCTTCAGGCACACCACCATCAGCGCTCTTGCGGTCGGAAGCAGGGTGAACCTTGAATTCGACATACTGGGAAAGTATGTCGCACGGCAGCTTTCGCTGTCGGCCTCTTCGCCCTTCGGGGCGTCGCGGCTCGATGAAGCGTGGCTCCGCGAGAACGGATTCTGACGATGGCAGCCCGCGATTCTCTTCAGCCCGACCTGTTCGGTCTCCCGGACAACCCTTCCAGGGAAACTCCCGAGCGTTTTCAGCCTCTGGCCGAGCGGATGCGTCCCCGAAGCCTCGACGATCTTTATGGCCAGGAACACCTTGCAGGAAAGGAGGGACCGCTGCGCGGTTTTCTGGCGGGGGAGAAACTGCCTTCCATGGTTTTCTGGGGGCCTCCGGGGTCGGGAAAGACCACCCTTGCCGAAATCTGCGCCAGGGCGCTGCACTACCGTTTCGAACAGCTTTCGGCCATCGATGCAGGAGTGAAGGAGGTGCGCAAGGCGCTCGATGGCGCAAGACAGTCGGCGCGTTCCGGCTTGAGGACCATTCTCTTTATCGACGAAATCCACCGCTTCAACAAGGCGCAGCAGGATACCCTGCTCCACGCCATCGAGCAGGGGCTGATCATTCTTATCGGTGCGACCACCGAAAACCCTTCGTTCGAGGTCAATGCCGCGCTGTTGAGCCGGATGCAGGTCTATATTCTCAAGCCGCTTTCCCGAACCGATATCGAGGCGGTCATCCGGCGGGCGCTGGAGCACGATCCCCTTTTGAAGGAGCGTCATGTCGTGATCGAGGACCTTCCGTTTCTTCTGCAGTTTGCCGGAGGCGACGCACGCAAGGCGCTCAATGCCCTCGAGGCGGCCTTTGCCCTGGCCGATACGGAGAACCGGGATGTGGCGGTGACACGCGCCATGCTCGAACGTGCCCTGCAGCACAAGGCGCCGATCTACGATAAGGGAGGCGAGGCCCATTACGATACCATATCGGCCTTTATCAAGTCCATGCGGGGAAGCGATCCCGATGCGGCGCTTTTCTGGCTTGCGAGGATGATCGAAGGCGGTGAGGACCCGCTTTTCATCGCCCGGCGGATGGTCATTTTCGCCAGTGAGGACATCGGCAACGCCGATCCTTTCGCACTCTCGCTGGCGGTATCGGTGTTTCATGCGGTACAGATGATCGGTTTTCCCGAGGCCAGAATCAACCTTGCCCAGGGAGTGACCTATCTTGCCTCTTCTCCGAAATCCAATGCCAGCTACGAGGGGATCAACGAGGCCATGCTTGCTGCCGGAAGCTTCCGGGATGCCTCCGTGCCGCTCCATCTGTGCAACGCACCCACTTCACTCATGAAAACCATGGGTTACGGCGAGGGATACCGCTATCCTCACCACTATCCGGGCCATTTTGTGGAACAGCACTATTTTCCGGAAGGCCTGCAGCCCCGGCCCTTCTACCGTCCTTCCGACGAGGGGAGGGAGAAAGCCCTGGGCGAACGTCTGCGGGGGTTGTGGAAGGAACGCTACCGTTCCTGAATTTTTATGGACCTTCGGCTCTTTGTATATTACAGTACGTGATATACGGCCGATTTTTTCGTCAACACGCATGATGTGACTTTTTTATGAACAGGTTCGTAGCGCCGGTTGTTTTTTTCTTCGTGTTTCTGGTTCCCGAGCAGGTATTCCCGGCAGATCCGGTGGCAGCAGTCGACAGTTCAGGCTACAGGCTTACTCTCGAAGATGCCGTACAGCTCGGGCTCGAAAAGAGCCGTTCGCTTGCAATCGCCCGTCTCGACCGGCAGATGGCATCAGAGAAGATCAGGGAAACCTGGTCCGAGGTACTTCCCCAGATCACTTCAGGTTTTACCTATACCCGTTCGCTTAAGCCTTCGGTACTGTTTTTTCCGAATGTTTTCGGCGGCGATCCGACACAGTTCATTCCCCTTGAAATCAGTGCCGACAATTCGGCATCGGCAACGCTCGATCTGCGCCAGAAAATTTTCGACGGCGCGGCCATAGCCGGCATCAGGGCGGCTTCGGTTGTCCGCAAGATGAGCGAAGAGGCATACCGGAATACCGAGTCGGCAGTCGTTGCCGACATCAAACAGTCCTATTTCGATGCCCTGATTTCCCGGGATCGCCTTAAACTTATCCGCCAGAGCATCGAGCGCTGGGAGCTTGCGCAAAAGGATACCCGGGCGATGTTCCGTCAGGGCGTTGCCGCCGATATCGATACACTGCAGGCGTTTCTTTCGGTTGAGAATCTTCGTCCGGATCTGATCCAGGCGGAAAATATGGTGGGCATCAGTATGACCAGGCTGAAAAACGCCATGGGTATTTCGGCCGACAGCGAGGTGATTCTTACCGGAAAGCTCGATGTTTCTCCTGCGGCATATCCGGAGGATATCGCTTCGGCTTACCGTGAAGCGCTGCAATCGAGGCCCGACCTTCGCCAGCTTGAACTGCAGGTCGATGCCGAGGATGAGAAGGTTTTTGCCGCCCGGGCCGAGCGCTTTCCCGTTCTGTCGGCTTTCGGTCAGCTTGAAACGCAGAGCGCTTTCAACGACGACGTGAGTCTTTCGGATTCGAACTGGCCGGTATCGTCATCCGTTGGCCTGCAGGTCAGCGTGCCGATTTTTACCGGTTTCAGAATCAGTTCCAGGGTGGAGCAGGCCAAGATATCCCGTCTGCAGGCGATGATCCGCCATGCCGACCTCAAGGCGTCGATAAGAACCGAAGTGGAGGTCCGTCTGTCGGCTTTCCGGGAAGCGCAGAAGCGGATCGGGGTACAGTCGAAAACCATCAGCGTTGCCGAACGCAGTTACCGGATATCCCAGTTGCGCTTTCGCGAGGGCATCGGTTCCCGTCTCGAACTCAACGATGCGGAGCTGCAGTTGAACCGGTCCAAAACAAACTACCTTCAGGCGGTTTACGACTATATGACGGCCAGCGTATTGCTCGATCGGGCGCTGGGGCGTTCGCCCTACAGCGTTGCCGCTGCGAAGTGATGGTTCACCCCCTCCTGCGGATGAAGTAGACCAGAGTTGAAGCCTGCCGGATCCTGAAAAGGGACGCCGCAACTCCCAGAGCGCTCTGCAGCAGCGCATCGGCCATTGCCGGAAATCCGAACCGGCGTCCGCGGGCGTCCGCCGCGAGTTTTCCGCTGTACCAGCAGGTGTAGAGGGTGTCGGCTATCCAGGGCGTCGTCCAGGAAATCTCCAGTCCGTGAGCCGCGAGCAGTTCGGCAAGGGTGGCGGGTGTGAAGTGCCAGAGATGGCGAGGCGCGTCCCATGCGACCCAGTTCTCCCGGTAGCGCCGTGCGTCGCGGCTTTCGGGATTGGGCAGCGCCACGACTACCGTTCCGTTGCGTTCGAGACGCCCGGCCGTGCCTGCCAGAACTCCATTGAGATCGTGCAGGTGTTCGAGCGCGTGCCAGAAAACAATCCTGTCGAACCTCATTTCCTTTTCCATTTCGTCGATTCCGGTTCTGTAAATCGTTATTCCGGAATGACTTTCCGCTATGCCGGCTGCTCTGGCGTCGGTTTCGACACCGGCAAGATTTTCAGCAGGAATGCCCTTTTTCCTGTGAAGGTGGTTCAGGAGATCGCCGGTGGAACATCCTATTTCAAGTACCCGGAGATCACCGGCGGCTTTTTTTTCTGTGTGAAGCACCAGAGAGGCTTTCCTGTGCAGGAGAAGCCTTCGGGCGAAAAGATAGATGCGGTCTCGGGGTGATCTGGCGAGGGTTTCGTGCAGGTGCGGGTCGTAAGCGCCATCAGGGCCTTTGTGATAGTAGTCGTGGATTTCGGTGACGCCGGGCCGGGGATTGAGCATGAGCAGGCCGCAGGACGTGGAGCGTACAAGCTTCCACCGCCCGGAGGGATCGAGACGGTCGGGAAGTTCAAACGAAAGCTCGAAATCCGGAGAGCCGCAGATCGGGCAGGGGACGGTTTCCATCAGAGGCGTGCGCAAATTCAGGGGTTCTGTGCATCGAGAAGCGCTGCGATGGCTTTTTTCAGATTTGTATAGGTGGATTTCATGTCGTTGCTGAGCACTTTAGCGTCGGCAAGCACCGGCATGAAGTTGGTGTCGCCCTCCCATCTCGGCACAATATGGAAGTGGATATGGGTGTCCACGCTGCCTCCGGCGACACGGCCGAGGTTTGCCCCGAAATTGAACCCCTGGGGCTTGAGGGTCTCTTTGAGTGCCTTGATGCTGAGGTCGGTGAGATCCATGATTTCCAGCTTCGTTTCACTGTCGAGAGCCGAAAAATCAGGTGTCTGGAGGTAGGGAATCACCATGAGATGCCCGCAGTTGTACGGGTAGAGGTTCATGATGATGAAACAGGTTTTTCCCCTGTGGAGCACGAAACGCTCGTCATCCTCTTCGGGGGGGATGTCGGAAAAAACCGATTTTTCTTCTTTGCCGGCGGATTTGACATCCTTGAAGGACTGCATGTAGACTTCACGCCAGGGGGAGTACATTCGCTGCATAGGGCGACCTGTTTTTCCGGTGAGAGTTATGACAATGGTACCAAAGGAGGGACTCGAACCCTCACGAGTTTGCACTCACTGGATTTTGAGTCCAGCGCGTCTACCAGTTCCGCCACTTTGGCATGCCTCCGACGTTTCTTCCGGCACTCCGGGAATGTGCGAGAGAAGGGACTCGAACCCTTACGCCTCACGGCACTAGTTCCTAAGACTAGCGTGTATACCAATTTCACCACTCTCGCGATATGGACAAAGAATATACGCGGTTTTTTATTTTATTAAAACTATCTTTATAGATACTTTTGCGCATTTTTACGTAAAATTTTCCATACCTTCGACCGGTTGTGCCCATGCGTTCTGATGTTCATCGTCTGGCGGATTTTCTTTCATGGGCGATAAGTCCTGTTGTTGTGGCTCCTGCGGTATACTGTGTTATCGTGCTTTTCGGATACGCGGACGATCCTTCGAAATTCCCCTATCTTACGGTTCTGTTCGCCTCGAGCACGTTAGCGCCGATGCTGCTGATCTACGGTCTCAAGAAGATCGGCAAGGTTTCGGACTACAACATCACCTTCAGGGAGCAGCGGTTTCTGCCGCTTCTGGTTCTGACCTTCGTCAATGTGCTTGGCTATGAGTTCATGCTGCAGCTGCATGCTCCGAGGCTCCTTACCGGGATACTTCTGTTCAATGCGGTCAATACCGTGCTTATTCTTCTCGTTACCCTGCAGTGGAAGATCAGTATCCACCTTTTTACGCTGACCGCCTCTGTGGCCCTGCTTTTTCTGAAGTTCGGCGCGGTCGCCCTGTGGCTTTTCATGCTGGTTCCGCTCCTGATGTGGTCGAGAATACAGCTCAAGGCGCATAATTTCATGCAGACGCTTGTCGGGGGTATCATCGGATTTGTGATAATGTTTGCCGAGCTGAAATGGTGGATAGGATTGTAAGGAAAAAACGGTACGCGGTTCTTGTCGTTACGTATGGGGAGGTCGAAAAGCTGACACTTCGAAATCTCTGGCCCAGTTCGAGAAGGATCCTGAAGGTGATAACCAGTCAGATTGTAAAGGTTCCGAAATTACTGGTTTATTTCATCGCCGATTTCCGCTCGACGAAGCATTTCATCAACTGGCGGCTGAACCGCTATCGTTCGAAACTGCTTTCGATCAACAGGGCACAGACAAGAGCCATTGACGCATGCCTGCAAGAGAGCGGCGACCCCCTGCTCGATGTCGTCGATGTCGATGTGCTCGACGCTTATTATTTCGTGCCCCCGTATCTTGAAAACGTGCTCAGGGAGCAGCAGAGCCGGTGTGACGGGGTTGTTGTGGTGCCGATGATTCCGGTGGAATCGGCTTTTTCCTGCGGCGTGGCCTGCCGCATGATTGCTGAAGAGTTCGGTGAAAACCGTTATGCAGGCATACGGCTGCTCAACAAGCTCTGGCGCGATCCGGAACTGCACCGGATTTATCTCGATCATCTGTTTTCGGCAATAGATGCCTCCATGAAGGGCTCCGGTGCCGGCAGAACAGGTCTGGTGCTGGTGATCCACGGTACGCTTGTCCGCGACCGGGCCGGGAACCCGCCAAAGGTGTTTACGGGTCTGGACGAGACCGGACTCTTTTTCGAGATGATGAAAGAGCGGATCATGGCTGATCCGAGGAACCTTTTCGCCGATGTCCGACAGGGCTGCATGAACCATTCGGCTGGTGGAGAGTGGACGTCGGAAACCGTCCAGAAGGCGCTTTTGGCTTTCCGTGAGGAGGGAATCGAAAACGTCGTGATGTTTCCCTACGGGTTTTTCGCAGACAACAGCGAAACCGAGTATGAGGCCCGAAAGGAGCTCACCCGTTCGGGGTTCGAAAGGGTGCAGTATGTTCGCTGCATCAATGAATCAGAAGCTTTTGGCTGCTGGCTCGCATCGAGAATTACAGGCGAGCTTGCAACGCTCTACAGAATTCAGCAGCTCTTTGACGAGGATATTCCGGAAGAGAGAGTGCCATCAACCAGTAAAACCGCCGACATTGAACGAGATTGAAAAACTTGAGGATGAACTTCGTCAAAGCCCCGAAGATCCAGGCAAACAGTACGACCTCGCCCTCTCCTACCTTCGCAGCGAGCGTAACAGCCAGGCGCTGGAGCTGCTCGACCGGATGCTGGCCCGGAGCGGTCGCGATCCGCAGGCTTATTATGCAAGGGCGGTGGCCTACCTGTCCATGAACGATTACCGTAAGGCAGGGTGCGATTTTCTCCGGACCATTGTCCTCGATCCTGATTTTCTGGAGGCCTACAAGCATCTCGGTTTTATACAGCTCACCCTCGGAAAGGATGAGGCGGCCCTGAAGACCCTGAAGAACGCTATAGCACGGGACCCCTCTCATGCCGGTCTCTACTGTGTGCTTGGGGATGTCTATCTCGACAACGGCGAGCCCGACAAGGCCAGGGAGGCTTTCGAAAAGGCTCTCGAACTGGAGCCTCTGAATGCGGAACCGCACTGCAAGCTTGCCATGTACCATGTTTCCCGGGGCGACATGAAAAGCCTTAAAAAAGAGTATGAAATTCTTAAAGATCTTGATGCCCTGATGGCAGAACAGATCGCAACCCTGTTTTTTCAACCTCTATGAAGCTGTTTGGCGATCTTGAGTTCCGGAAGCGTTTCATGAAAAGCGGTCTTCCTTTTATTCTTGCCGTTGCATGGGCTCCTATTATCTGGATGGCGCTGACGGCGCTTCTCGGACCTTTCCTGTTGCAGGCGAGCAGATCTTTTCTTGTCGTGCAGACGATTGTTTTTTCGCTCACCCTGCTTGTGCTGTTTCTTTTTTTAAGGTTTTTTCGTGTTTTCAGCAGCAGGTTTTATGGGGAAAAGCCTGATTCTTTAATTTAATTATGAATTAAGGTAATTTTTTTTAGATTCATGCGGCTTTTTTTCGGTATTGGTAACGGCTTGCGGGTATGCGTCTGTTTGAGGTTTTTTTCTGTTCGATAAAGGAATTTTTTTTTATATTTGGCGCACTTTAAAGCAACACTTGTTACATGTGCCGGGATTTTTTCCGGTATCCCTGGAATAAGGATAATCTTAATGCACAGCTCATGGATCAGACGCTGAGTGGTTTCGGAAATGTCTTCGTTTTTCTCGCTCTCGGTATCGTTTTTGTGGCGGGCGGCTACCTGACGGCACGCATGCTTCGTCCCAGCAGGCCCAATCCCGAGAAAAACTCCACCTACGAGTGCGGTGAAGAGGCTGTCGGCAGCGCATGGGTGAAGTTCAATATCCGCTTTTACGTTGTAGCCCTCATCTTTATCATTTTCGACGTCGAGGTTGTCTTCCTCTATCCCTGGGCAACCGTTTTCAAGCATCTTGGTTCTTTCGCGCTTTTCGAGGCGCTTGTCTTTGCAGGAATCCTGATTCTCGGGCTTGCCTACGCCTGGGTCAAGGGTGACCTCGACTGGGTTCGCCCCACTCCCAATATTCCGAAAATGCCTGAAATGCCTGTCGGGAAGACCGAGGGCAGGAGAGTCTGATTTTCACAATACCAGATTTATGCGTTATGGGTTTACTTGATGCCGGTATATCGAAGCACAATGTTGTGATAACTTCCGTCGACAATGTCCTGAACTGGGCAAGGTTGTCTTCGCTGTGGCCGATGGGTTTCGGTCTGGCATGCTGCGCTATCGAGATGATGGCCACCAACGCATCCAATTACGACCTTGAACGCTTCGGTATTTTTCCCCGTTCGTCACCCCGTCAGTCGGATCTCATGATTGTTGCCGGTACGGTTACCATGAAAATGGCCGAGCGGGTGGTCAGGCTTTACGAGCAGATGCCCGAGCCGCGTTATGTGCTTTCCATGGGAAGCTGCTCCAATTGCGGCGGTCCTTACTGGGAGCACGGCTACCATGTGCTCAAGGGCGTGGACAGGGTTATTCCGGTCGATGTCTATGTGCCGGGATGTCCTCCAAGGCCCGAGTCGCTCATCGGCGGCCTCATGAAGGTGCAGGAGCTTATCCGTATGGAACAGATCGGTATTTCGCGGGCCGATGCACTCAGGAAGCTGGCTGAAAAGAGCGTCGATCCGCAGCCGGTTATCGAAGCCGGGCGACAGGCCGCACGTGCATAACAAATGAATTTGTAATCCAGAGCATCATGTCAGAAATGGAAGAAGGTAGGGTTTTGCCGCAGTCGGTACAGCAGAGTGCCGCGGCATATGCGGTGATCCGTGAGCAGTTCGGCAGCGCGGTTTCGGATTTCGACGCCAATGAAACCATGCCGTTTTTCGAAGTGCTCGAAGCCGCCAAGTGGCCGGACATCGCGCTGTTCATGCGCGACCATCCGAAATTGAAGTTCAATTACATGGCCTGTCTTTCCGGTGTCGATTATCAGGCCGAAGAGCAGCTCGGCATTGTCTGCAACCTTGAATCGCTCGGGGAGTTCCCTCACCGGATAGCAGTCAAGGTGAAGTGTCCGAGAGATGGGGGTTCGATTCCTACGGCAGCCTATGTCTGGCATACGGCAAACTGGCATGAGCGGGAGGCTTACGACATGTTCGGCATGCAGTTCACCGGTCACCCCGACCTGCGCAGGATTCTCTGTCCCGAAGACTGGGAAGGGTTTCCGCTCCGCAAGGACTACAGGGTTCAGGAGAGCTACCACGGGATCAAGGTGCCGTATTAATGAGGGTTAAACAGCAATAAAGCAGACTCAAGTATGCAGGAATTAGGAATGGCTGAGCAGGGGTCGATACGGGTATCCCGGAAAGATGACAACGTTGTTGTCATAGAGAAGGATCTCGCAACCGAAGAGATGCTGTTGAGCATGGGTCCCCAGCACCCTTCGACGCACGGCGTGCTCAAGCTCGAATGTATGACGGACGGCGAGGTGGTCACCTCTGCGGAACCATATCTCGGTTATCTCCACCGCTGTTTCGAGAAGCACTGCGAGGTGGTCGATTACCCTGGTATTGTGCCCTATACCGACAGGATGGACTATCTTACCGGCATGAATAACGAGTGGGCTTACTGCATTGCCGTTGAAAAGCTTCTCGATATCGAAATTCCCCGGAGGGTCGAATTTATAAGAGTGATGGTTTCCGAGCTGAACAGGATTGCTTCGCATCTTGTCGCTATCGGCACCTACGGTATCGATCTCGGCGCCTTTACTCCTTTTCTCTTCTGTTTCCGCGACCGCGAACATATTCTCAATCTTCTCGAATGGGCATCGGGTGCACGCATGCTCTACAACTATGTGTGGATCGGCGGAGTCGCCTTCGATATCCCTGCCGATTTCAACAAGCGAGTCAAGGAGTTCGTCGATTACTTCCGCCCGAAAGTCGTCGAGCTGTACAAACTTCTGACCGAAAACGAGATTTTCGTCAAACGCACCAAGGGTATCGGCATCATGCCCGCTGATGTTGCCATCAACTACGCCTGGTCGGGTCCCATGCTCCGGGGCTCGGGTGTCAAGTGGGATCTTCGCAGGAACGACCCCTATTCGGTCTATCCCGAGCTCGATTTCAACGTTCCGGTTCCGGACGGCAAGTTTTCAGATGTCGGCGACTGCCTGTCGCGCCACCTTGTCCGTGCGCTTGAAATGGAGGAGAGCCTCAATATCATCGAGCAGTGCATTTCGAAAATGCCCGGTTCCGAAGGTTTCAATCCGAGGTCTGCAGTGCCCAAGAGGGTGCGCCCGAAAGCCGGTGAGGTTTATGCGAGGGCCGAAAATCCCCGCGGCGAGCTGGGCTTTTACATCCAGAGCGACGGTAAATCAACCAAGCCGCTCCGCTGCAAGGCGCGTTCTTCCTGTTTTGTCAATCTATCCGCCATGAAAGATCTGTCGAAAGGTCAGCTTATACCGGATCTCGTGGCTATTATCGGCAGCATCGATATCGTTCTCGGGGAGGTTGACCGATGAGTATTGCCGCCATTTCGCAAATCCGTCTGCCGTTTCTTATGGGTAACAACCTGAATGCCTGGTCTGATGCGCTTGCCGGGCTCACCTTGTCGTGGTTTCCTCTCGGTCTGGTGATTATTGCCGCTATTCCCCTTGTTTTCATCGCTCTCTACGCCCTCACCTACGGAGTGTACGGCGAGCGGAAGATTTCCGCCTTCATGCAGGACAGGCTTGGTCCAATGGAGGTCGGCAAGTGGGGTATCCTGCAGACACTTGCCGATATTCTCAAACTCCTGCAGAAAGAGGATATCGTGCCTACTTCCGCCGACAAGTTCCTTTTCGTGGTCGGTCCCGGCATTCTCTTTGTAGGTTCGTTTCTCGCCTTTGCCGTGCTCCCTTTCAGTCCGGCCTTTATCGGGGCTAACCTCAACGTCGGCCTTTTCTATGCCATAGGAATCGTCGCTCTCGAAGTTGTCGGTATTCTTGCCGCCGGGTGGGGTTCGAACAACAAGTGGTCGCTTTACGGCGCGGTTCGGAGCGTCGCCCAGATCGTGAGCTATGAAATTCCGGCAGCCATCGCCCTTCTCTGTGGCGCAATGATGGCCGGAACGCTTGATATGCAGCAGATCAACGTCCTGCAGTCCGGTCCTTACGGTTTTGCGCACTTCTATCTTTTCCAGTCGCCTATAGCCTGGCTCCCTTTCCTTATCTATTTCATCGCATCGCTGGCCGAGACGAACCGTGCGCCTTTCGATATTCCCGAAGCCGAATCCGAACTGGTGGCCGGATATTTCACCGAGTACAGCGGTATGAAGTTCGCCGTCATCTTTCTTGCGGAATACGGAAGCATGTTCATGGTGTCGGCGATTATCTCGATCGTCTTTCTCGGCGGATGGAACTCTCCGCTCCCGAATCTCGGTTCCGTTGCGCTCTATGACTGGACAAGCGGCCCGGTATGGGGCGCGTTCTGGATCATCTCGAAAGGCTTTTTCTTTATTTTCGTGCAGATGTGGCTTCGCTGGACACTTCCCAGACTCAGGGTTGACCAGCTGATGTATCTCTGCTGGAAGGTTCTTACCCCGTTCGCATTCATCAGCTTCGTGCTGACGGCGATCTGGGAAATTTATGTACCGTAGAAAACCGGTTTGACGCTGCAAGGCAAGTAATGACGAAAGAAGATTATGAGTGAATATTTCAGCAATATCAAGGCAGGTGCGGTAACGATTGCTACCGGCATGGGCATTACCCTGAAGCATTTTTTCAATGCCATCCACCGGAAAGGCGATGCGGGTATCGACGATGCCGACTATTTCAGGCAGGTAGACGGTCTCTGCACCCTCCAGTATCCGAGAGAGGCGGTTCCTACGCCGGTGAACGCCAGATATCGTCTCTATAACGATATCGAGGACTGTATCGGCTGCGGCCAGTGCGAAAGGGCATGTCCGATCGGCTGTATCGCTATCGAGACCATCAAGGTGCTTCCGGAAGATCTGGCCGTATGCGGCAAGACTTCGGGCGGCCAGCAGAAAAAGTTCTGGGTTCCTGTTTTCGATATCGACGTTGCCAAATGCATGACCTGCGGCATCTGCGTTTCGGTCTGTCCGACCGAATGCCTTGTGCATACCCCGGTAAGCGATTTTTCGGAGTTCGACCGGCAGAACATGATCTACCATTTCGGCAATCTTTCCCGTCTTGAGGCAGAGGCGAAGCGCCGTAAAGTCGCCGAGCAGCAGGCGCAGGCCGCCAGGGAGAAGCAGGCGGCAGCTGCGAAAGCCGCAGAAGAGAAGAACGGTCAGTAAGTGAATACGAAACCAGGGCAATAACACATGAATAACGCGACCTTCGTTACTATCTTTTATATCTTTGCCGCAATCACGGTGTTTTCGGCGGCATTCGTGGTGTTCTCCAAAAACGTGATCTACTCGGCCTTCGCCCTGCTTTTCACCTTTTTCGGCGCCGCGGCGCTCTATGTTTTTCTCAGCGCCGATTTCATCGCCGTCACCCAGATCGTTGTCTATGTCGGCGGCATTCTCGTGCTTCTGCTTTTCGGTGTCATGTTTACCAACAGCATCATGCAGGCCGATCTGAAAACCGACGTGCTCCACGTGGTTCCGGGAACGCTGCTGCTGGTGGCAACCGTCGGGGGACTGCTGTTCACCTTTTATACGACCGGCACATGGAAACCTTCGGAGGTTCAGCTGCAGGGGAGCGTTGTCGAGCGTATCGGTATCGAAACCATGTCGAGATACGTTCTTCCCTTCGAGATGGCTTCCATCCTGCTTCTGGCCGCCCTTATCGGCGCCGCGTTCCTTGCCCGGTACGACAACGTCCACAATAACGAACATTAAGCCATCTTTTTCATGGAACTGCTTACGAACATAGGTCTCAATCACTACCTGACCATATCGGCACTGCTTTTCGGTTTCGGGCTTTTCGCCGTGATGACCCGGAAAAACGCCATTGTCATTCTCATGGGTGTGGAATTGATCCTGAACGCTGCAAATATCAACTTTCTGGCCTTCTCTAAATTCAACGGAGGCATGGAGGGTGTGATGTTCAGCCTGTTCGTCATCGTTCTTGCCGCTGCCGAGGCGGCCGTCGGCCTGGCAATCGTCATCAACATCTATAAAATCTTCAGGAGCGTCGATGTGTCAACCATCGATACCATGAAGGAGTGAGCAGGCAGAAGATCCATCAGTTTTATTATTTCCTGAAAATCGAAAGAACATGCACAGTTTAATCCAGTTATCAATAGCCGTTCTGCTTCTGCCGCTTCTGTCGTTTGTGATCCTTATTTTCTTCAACAAACGGCTTCCCAGAAGAGGTGATTTCATCGGTGTTGGGATACTCGGCACGACGTTTGCCATTTCGCTCTATATTTTCTGGAGTGTCGTTGTTCAGTCTTACGATCCGGCTTTCAGGGTGGTATGGGATTTTACCTGGATCGATCTGGGCAATGTGCCCGGAGTAGGTCCGCTTGTCATCAAGATGGGTATCGTGATCGACAATCTCACGGCGATCATGCTTGCCATGGTCACCCTGATCAGCTTTCTGGTGCATCTCTACTCGACAGGGTACATGTCGGGAGACCCTCGCTACGGAAGGTTTTTTGCCTTTCTCGGCATCTTCACGTTCTCGATGCTCGGTATCGTGCTTGCCGATAACCTCTTCGCCATCTATATTTTCTGGGAGCTGGTCGGTCTTTCTTCCTACCTGCTCATCGGTTTCTACTTCGAGAAGGACAGCGCCGCCGACGCACAGAAAAAGGCCTTTCTTGCCAACAGGGTGGGTGATATCGGAATGTGGCTCGGTATCCTGATTCTGTATTCGCAGTTCCATACCTTCAGCTATCAGGAGATTTTCGCGAACCTCGCCGCCGGAAAGTTCGGCCTGAGCCAGGCCTGGCTTACCGCTGCAGGCATCCTTCTGTTCATGGGCTGTGTAGGTAAATCGGCACAGTTCCCGCTGCATGTCTGGCTGCCCGACGCCATGGAGGGTCCGACGCCGGTTTCCGCACTTATCCATGCGGCTACCATGGTTGCTGCAGGCGTCTATTTCGTGGCCAGGATTTTTGTGCTGCTTACCGCGGACGCGCTTCATGTGATCGCCTTTATCGGTGCATTCACGGCCTTCATGGCCGCCACCATCGCCATCACCCAGCACGATATCAAGAGGGTTCTGGCCTATTCGACGGTTTCCCAGCTCGGCTATATGGTGCTTGGCCTTGGTGTCGGGGCCTATTCTGCCGCGCTTTTCCACCTGGTGACGCATGCGTTTTTCAAAGCATGTCTCTTCCTCGGTTCCGGCGCGATCATCCACGCCATGCACCATGAACAGGATATGCGCTGGATGGGCGGACTTCGCAAGCATATGCCCTGGACATTCGCCACCTTCACCCTTGCAACGCTCGCCCTCGCCGGCCTTCCGCTGACCAGCGGCTTCATGAGCAAGGACGCGATCCTTGCCGGAGCAATCGGCTTTGCCAACGCCGAAGGCGGGGGCATCTACTATATCATTCCTTTCCTCGGCTTTTTCTCTGCCATGCTGACCGCATTCTACATGGGGCGGCAGATATGGCTGGTTTTCTTCGGGGAGAGCCGTACGCATCTCAAGCCCGCGGATGATCATCATCACGGACACGACGCCCATGCGGCGCATGGTCATGACCTTCATCACGAAGAGGCGCACGGCGTGCATGAGGTGCCCTGGAACATGAGGGCTCCGCTGGTGGTACTTGCAGCACTCTCCGTGTTTGCCGTCTACTCTCCCGATCCGCTTGACGGAGCGAAGGGGTGGTTCATGAGCATGGTGCAGACTCCGGCTACGGTTGTCGGCTCTTCTGCAGGCGGAGCGAAGCACGATACGGCCGTCTCCGCGACGCGTCCCGATCGTCTGCTTGCAGAAGCGGTTCCTGCCGTTGGTCATGGCGCCGAAAGCGATGCCCATTCCGAAGGAGTGGCTTCGGAAGCGGCATCCGAAGGGCATGGCGCGGAAGCCGGTGCGCATGGTGAAGCAGCGGGCCACGTGTTTTCCGATCCGCGGCAGGCATCCATTGCCCATGCCGCACACGAGGCGCACAATCCGGCTATCCTGATTTCCAGCGTCATGGTCGTGCTCGGCATCAGCCTTGCGCTTGTCGTCTATGTCTTCCGGATCATCGATCCCGACCGGACCGCAGCGAGCATCAGGCCCCTCTACCTCTTTTCGTTCAACAAGTGGTACTGGGATGAAATTTACCAGGCCACCATCATCAACGGTTCGGTCGTTCTGTCAAAGGTGCTTTCCTGGATAGACACCAATATTGTCGACGGTGCGGTAAACGGCGTTGCCGTCGTGACGAAAAAAGTTGCCTTTACCAGCGGCGGCTTCGACAGGTATGTCGTCGATGGCGCGGTGAATTTCACGGCTTTCTTCGTCAATACCACCGGTGCAGTCCTCAAGAAGCTGCAGACCGGCAAGGTGCAGACCTATGTGGTTATGCTGATGCTTGCCGTGATAGGGTACTTTATCTATTACTTTACACAACTGATCTCCTGAGAGGCATTTATTTTTAAATTGAAAACCTACAGATACGGAACATGCTGAGTCTTATCGTTTTTCTGCCTATTCTTGCCGGTCTGGTGATTCTTGCCGTGCCTTCTTCACAGAAGCAGATAATCAGAATAGTGTCACTGCTTGCGGCAATCGCCCAGGGCGTGCTCGCTGTGCTGATCTGGAAGGGGTATGACGCCTCTCTGCCGGGAATCACCGCTGCCGCCGGAGGAGCCCCGGAAGGTTCCTTCCAGTTCATCGAACGATTGCCGTGGATCAATCTCGATCTGGGGAGCATGGGATCGCTCAACATCGAGTACTTCCTCGGTGTAGACGGTATCTCGATCACCATGGTCATCCTGACCGCCCTGATCTCGATCATCGGAATTCTTTCGAGCTGGCCGATCCAGAAACAGGTAAAGGGGTACTTCATCCTCTACAACCTGCTCGCCACGGCGATGATGGGCTGTTTCGTGGCGCTCGACTTTTTCCTGTTCTACGTGTTCTGGGAGCTCATGCTGCTTCCTATGTACTTCCTCATCGGTATATGGGGCGGTCCGAACCGTGAATACGCAGCCATCAAGTTCTTCCTCTACACGCTGTTCGGTTCCGTGTTCATGCTGCTGGTCATGATCGGCCTCTACTTCAGCGTTATCGATCCGCTTACCGGCAATCACACCTTCAGTCTGGTCGCCATGGCAAGCCAGGAGAACTATATCAAGGATGCCATTCTTGGTCCGGACAACGTCATGTGGCGTTACGCGGCATTCATCGTACTCTTTATCGGTTTCGCCATCAAGGTTCCGATGTTTCCGTTCCACACATGGCTTCCCGACGCGCACGTCGAAGCTCCGACCCCGATTTCGGTCATTCTTGCCGGCGTGCTGCTTAAGCTCGGTACGTACGGCATGATGCGCATCAACTTCCCGCTTTTCCCTGAAGTGTTCCAAGCCTCGCTTTACGTGATCGCGGTTCTGGGCGCCATCAATATCATCTACGGTGCATTCTGCGCGCTTGCCCAGCAGGATCTCAAGAAAATGGTTGCCTATTCGTCCATCAGCCACATGGGTTACGTGCTGCTCGGTCTTGCCGCCGCGAACAGCGAGGGAATGGTCGGTGCGCTCTATCAGATGTTCAACCACGGCACCATCACGGCCATGCTCTTCCTTCTTGTCGGCGTGATCTACGACAGGGCCCACACCCGCCAGATCGACAAGTTCGGTGGCCTCGCATCCTATATGCCGGTCTACGCCGCGGTCGTCACCATAGCCTGGTTCGCCTCGCTCGGTCTTCCCGGTCTCTCCGGCTTTATTTCCGAAGCGTTCGTTTTCGTAGGCGCTTTCAGTTCGGTGACCACCCGCAATGTGGCTATCGTTTCCGTGCTCGGTATCGTGTTCGGTGCGGCCTACCTGCTCTGGTCGCTCCAGAGGATGTTTCTTGGCAAGAGAAAGGCGGATGCGGCCTACGATCTCGAAGTCGGAGCCGACGGCCATGAACACATCCATTTCCACGACTGGAAAGGGAAGCTCGATCTCGATGCCCGCGAGCTGGTCATGCTTGTCCCGCTTGCCATTATCGTCATTTTCCTCGGCATCTATCCGATGCCGGTGCTCGGCATGCTGACATCGAGCATCAACAAGCTCGTTGAGGTGCTTTCGCCTGTCGTGATGACCGCATTGAATTAATCTGCCGAATGAGGTAAAAGAATAAACGAAGAGAATTATGTTCGAGCTGCCATCAGGTGCTGAAATACAGAGTATCATCGCTGCCTTGAAAACCGGCGTTGGTTTTTTCATGCCTGAAATCTATCTCTCAGTGCTTTTCATGCTCCTGATCGTTGTCGATCTGGCGGTGAAAGGCAGAAAAAACAATCTGCTGCCTCTGCTTACCGTTCTCGGTCTTGCCGGCAGCTTCTACTTTATCTATCAGCAGCATCTGCTTGAAGCCGGAGAGATCTTTTTCGGGATGTACGTGCTTGACGGGTTCGCGATCTTCTTCAAGTACTTTTTCGTGATTTCAGGTATTCTTGCGGTACTGATATCGGTCGCAGACGATCAGCTCAACCGCCATGTAAGGAGCATGGGCGAGTACTATGCGCTGATTGTCGCCATGGTTATCGGCATGATCATGATGGCCTCGTCGGTCGATCTCCTGATGATGTTTCTTTCCATGGAGCTCGTAGGCCTTACCGCATATGTGCTGACCGGTTACCGGAAGGACGATCCGCGTTCTTCCGAAGGCGCCCTGAAATATCTGGTCTACGGAGCGGTCTCCACGGGACTCATGGTGTACGGTTTTTCCCTGATTTACGGCATAACCGCCCAGACCAACATCATGAAGATCAGTTCGGAACTTGCCCTGCACGGATACGATCCGCTGGTGATGATGCTGGCCTCACTGCTCATTCTTGCGGGCTTCGGCTACAAGATCGGAGCCGTGCCTTTCCATTTCTGGAGTCCCGATGTGTATGAAGGAGCGCCGACTCCCGTTACCGCCTATCTCTCGGTAGGTTCGAAAGCGGCAGGCTTTGCCATTCTCATGCGCTTTTTCTATGTAGCCATTCCTCACGGCGGCGAACCGTTCCAGGATATCGCCGGCATCGACTGGCTCATGCTGCTGATCGTCATAGCCATAGCTTCGATGGTCTATGGCAACGTTGTGGCTCTCTGGCAGAAGAATGTCAAGAGAATGCTTGCCTACTCCTCGATTGCGCATGCGGGTTATCTTCTGCTCGGCATCATCGCCATGGATTCGCTGGGCACCCAGGCGACTCTCTTCTATCTGCTGGGATATCTGCTCATGAACATCGGCGCATTCTATGTGGTGATCATTATTTCCAACAGAACCGGAAGCGAGAATCTCGAAGACTATCGAGGTCTCGGCAAAGAGATGCCTCTTGCCGGAGCGGCTCTTACGGTGTTTCTCATCTCCCTTGTCGGTCTTCCTCCGACGGTGGGCTTTATCGGCAAGCTCATGATCTTTTCGGCGCTTCTGGCCAAAGGTTCGGTTTATATCTGGCTCGCTCTTATCGGCGTCCTGACCAGCGTCATTTCTCTCTACTACTACATGCTCATTCCTCTGAACATGTATCTCAGGGAATCGACCCAGCCCTGTGAAGTGAAAGCCGGATTCGGGATACTCCATAAGGTCGCCATAGCGGTGCTGATGATCCTGACCCTCTATTTCGGTCTTTTCTTCAAGCCGCTTACCGATTTTGCCAGAATTTCGTCATCGATGCTTGGCGTAACGATCTACTGAGTAGCTTCAGGCGTCACTAACCAGTGTTAAAACCCTGCAAAATCATAAGATTTGCAGGGTTTTTTTGTTTTTCGCGTTATTATTGAGGGTGGGCTGCTGGAAAATTAATCAACGATTGTTAATTTAACAGTTAGTCTAATTGACTTTACCACAGACAGGCACACCGGATTCGGCAGATTTTTCGCCCTACAGTCCGGTTCACTTAATCCGGAGGCAGTAATGCACAACAACCAGACCTTCGCCGATATTTTCCGGGCCAGCGGCATAAGCCGACGGGATTTTCTCAAATTCTGCTCGCTTACGTCGGTCTATCTCGGTCTTTCCCCTTCAATGGTACCCAAAATGGTTCAAGCCATGGAAACAAAGCCGAGAACTCCGGTTATCTGGCTGCACGGGCTTGAATGCACCTGTTGTTCGGAATCCTTTATCCGTTCTTCCCATCCCACCATCGAGGACATCATTTTCAACATGATCTCTCTCGACTACGACGATGTGCTCAGTGCCGCCGCCGGTCATCAGCTCGAAGATGTGCGCAGGAAAATCATGCAGGAGTACAAGGGTAAATATATTCTTGCCGTCGAAGGCAACGCCTCCACAAAAGATGACGGGGTCTACTGCATGGTGGGCGGTGACTCCTTCCTGAACACGCTCAAGGAGACTGCGGCCGATGCCGCGGCCATCATCGCCTGGGGGGCATGCGCTTCGTACGGCTGTGTTCAGAACGCGGATCCCAACCCTACCGGAGCTGCGCCGATTTCCGAAATCATCAAGAATAAACCAATTGTCAATGTTCCGGGTTGTCCGCCCATCTCTGAAGTGATGACCGGTGTAGTCGCCCATTTCCACACCTTCGGCACCCTGCCGGAGCTGGACCGCATGGGCAGGCCGAAAGCGTTCTACAACACCAGGATTCATGACAAGTGCTACCGTCGGGCATTTTACGATGCCGGCATGTTTGTCAGGAGCTTCGACGACGAGGCGACAAGAAAGGGATGGTGCCTCTACAAGATGGGCTGCAAGGGACCGACAACCTACAACGCCTGTTCAAAAATCCAGTGGAACGGCGGCGTCAGCTTTCCGATCGGTTCGGGACATCCGTGCATCGGCTGCTCGGAACCGAATTTCTGGGACAAGGGACCGTTCTACGAGCGTCTTGCCGAAGTATCGTTCCTCGGTACGGACAGTAATGCCGACAGGATCGGTGTGATCGCCGTAGGTGCGGCTGCAGCTGGAGCTGCCGCGCATGCCGCCGTTACAGCGGTCAAAAAGGCCAAGGCAGGAAACGATTCAGAGGAAAAAGCTTAACAAGGAGTAGAGCATGGCTAAAAAAATTGTAGTCGATCCCATTCCCCGCATTGAGGGACACCTGAGAATAGAGGCTAAAGTAAACGACAGCAACGTCATCGAGGAAGCATACAGCAGCGGTACCATGTGGCGAGGTATCGAGGTCATTCTCAGAGGGCGCGATCCGAGGGATGCATGGGCATTTGCCGAACGTATCTGCGGTGTCTGCACGACCGTGCATGCCCTCGCCTCGGTCAGGTGCGTCGAGGATGCCCTGGGCATCGAAGTGCCGACCAACGCGCGTATCATCCGCAATCTCATGAATGCCACCCAGCAGACGCAGGACCATCTGGTGCATTTCTACCACCTGCATGCGCTTGACTGGGTAGATGTGGTGAGCGCTCTGAAAGCCGATCCTAAAATGACCTCCGATATCGCCCAGAGCATCTCCCCGTGGCCGAAATCATCGGTGGGCTATTTCAAGGATCTGCAGCAGCGGCTGGTTGGATTCGTCGAAAGCGGGCAGCTCGGCATTTTCTCGAACGGCTACTGGGGCCATCCCGCCTACAAGCTGCCGCCCGAGGTGAACCTCATCGGTGTGGCACACTATCTCGAAGCGCTTGATTTCCAGAAGGAGATCGTCAAGATCCATACCATTTTCGGCGGCAAGAATCCGCATCCCAACTATCTGGTAGGCGGCATGGCCTGCGCGATTGACCCGAACAGCGATACGGCCATCAATATCGAGCGGCTCGCCATGGTGAAAAAGATCATCGACCAGACCCAGCAGTTCATCGATCAGGTCTATATTCCCGATCTCATCGCCATTGCGGGATTCTACAAGGATTGGCTCTACGGCGGCGGGCTGGGCAACTATCTCAGCTACGGCGATTTCCCGGAAACCACGCTTGATGACTTCAAGACCCTGCTCTGGCCGAGAGGCGCGATTCTCGGCAAGGATCTCACGACCGTGCACGACGTCGATCCGAGAGATGCCGCCCATGTTACCGAAGAGGTCAGCCACAGCTGGTATACCTACTCGAAAGGCGACGACAAGGGACTGCATCCCTGGGAAGGCGAGACCAAGCCTGCGTACTCCGGCCCGAAGCCTCCGTTCGAGCACCTCGACACCGAGAAGAAATACAGCTGGCTGAAAACGCCCCGCTGGAAAAACCACGCAATGGAAGTAGGTCCGCTTGCCCGTGTGCTGATCGCCTATGCAAAAGGCGATCCCATGATCAAGGATACCGTCGGTATGGTTCTTTCGAAACTGCAGGTCGGACCCGAAGCGCTTTTCTCGACGCTCGGCAGGACAGCCGCAAGGGGTATCGAGTGCAAGCAGACCTCAGGGTTCATGCGCCATTTCTACGACCAGCTCGTCGACAACATCAAGAAGGGGGACTACCGCACCTTCAACAGCGACCGCTGGGATCCGGCCACCTGGCCTGCAGAGTGCAAGGGGTTCGGCTACAGCGAAGCTCCACGCGGCTCACTTGGCCACTGGATCCACATCAAGGACCAGAAGATCAAGGAGTACCAGATTGTGGTGCCTTCGACATGGAATGCATCTCCGCGGGACGGCAAGGGCAATTCAGGCGCTTACGAATCGGCACTGAAAGGCACCCCGATGGCCAATCCGGAGCAGCCGCTGGAAATTATCCGGACAGTGCACTCCTTCGATCCCTGCCTTGCCTGCGCGTCACATGTGTTCGATATGAATGGCAAGGAAGTTACCAGTGTCAGAATCGTTTAAACGGAGGCTACCATGGGCAGAATCATTGAGGAGATCTATGTCTGGCGGCTGCCGGTACGCTTCTACCACTGGGTCAATGCCATTTGTACCGTTATGCTGCTGCTGACCGGCATGTATATTGCAGCCCCGGTCATCAACCCGCCTCTGGGCGAAGCGGTCTGGTACAACGGGATGTCGTGGTGGCGGTATCTGCATTTCGCTGCGGCGTTTATTTTTATCGCAAACTTTCTTTTCAGGATGTACTGGGCGCTTTTCGGGGACGACAAGTATGCCCGCTTCGGCGGATTTCAGCCCTGGTCGCCCTCCTGGTGGGGCAAGCCCTTCCGGGAACAGGTCGAGTCGTATCTCTTTCTGAGACGTGACGAGCCGAACTATGTGGGTCACAACCCGGTTGCAGCCCTGGCTCATTTCATCTTTATTTTCTGCGGCTCGACCTTCATGATTCTCAGCGGGCTTGCCATGTACGGCGAGAACAATCCGGGCGGCTTCTCGGAAAGCCTTTTCGGCTGGATGATCCCCCTCTTCGGAGGGAGCTATGCGCTGCATTTCGCGCATCATCTGCTGGCATGGATTTTTCCGATCTACCTTATCATGCATCTCTATGCCGTGTTCCGTCACGATGTGGTTGATCGCACCAGCGTCACCTCATCCATCGTAACCGGATACAAGCACAAGGTGGAGGAAGAGCCGAGTTGAAATACAACCGTATCAATGTTCTCGGGCTTGGCAATATCCTTTTCGGCGACGAGGGGTTCGGTGTGGAGGCCATCCGGGCCTTTGAAAAAGACGGCGATTATCCGGAGACGGTTCAGTTTGTCGATGGCGGTACACAGGGCCTCTATCTGCTCGACTATATAGAGTCGAGCGATGCCGTCATGGTGTTCGATGCGCTTATTCCTCTGGATTTCGAAAGCCGGGTTTACGTGTATCACAAGGATGAACTGCCGGCATTCATTCACCGGAAGATGTCCTCTCACCAGATGGGCCTGAGTGAGCTTCTGGGTATTGCGCAGCTGCACGGCCGGATGCCTGAGAGGTTCGTGCTGATCGGCATACCGCCACGAATTCTCGATCTCGGAAGTGGCCTCAGCGGAGAAGCCCGTGAGCTGCTGGACGAGGCGGTAGCAGAGGGCAGGACGATACTGCAGGAGTGGCTTCAGGAGTAATCGGGCAACCGGTTGAAGGCGTTTCAAGACAAAGTCAGGCGGTCCGGGTGATGATGCATCCGGGCCGCTTTTGCTTTTGAGGGAGGATGGATTCAGGGGCGGATAAGACGCAGAAATTCGCTTCGTGTGGAGGGGGATGCAAGAAACTCTCCCGACATGGCCGACGTGGTGGTGACGGAGTTCAGTTTTTCGACGCCGCGCATGACCATGCACATGTGGCGCGCCTCGATGACGACCGCCACGCCTTTCGGGTTCAGAACGTGCTGTATTGCGTCGCGGATCTGCTGGGTCAGTCGTTCCTGAACCTGGAGACGCCGGGCATATATCTCCACAACCCGCGCTATTTTCGAGAGCCCGACGATTTTCCCGTCCGGGATGTATGCCACATGAGCCTTTCCGAAAAAGGGGAGCAGGTGGTGTTCACACATCGAGAAGATGTCGATGTCCCGTACGAGCACCATCTCATCGTAGGCTTCGGTAAACACCGCTTTTTTCAGCACCTCTTCAGGATCCTGGCGATATCCCCGCGTCAGGAAGCGCATGGAGCGGGCAACCCGTTCCGGGGTTTTAACCAGACCCTCGCGCTCCGGGTCTTCACCCACTCCGTCAAGCATGGTGTAGACTGCATCGGCAATTCTCGACAGCGCATCGGTATCGTTATCCTGCACTTCATACAGGCAGTCGTCATCGATGCACTGGCTTGCCCGACCGGAATGGTGAGCCGGTTTATTCTCCAAGGTATCGGACAGCGTTTTTTCCTGTTTCATATATGTTGACTTCGTAAAGGGAGATTTCCCGGTTGTTGAATTGTTTGAGTCGGTTTTCAAGAATATCCCAGACGAGCACGGCAAGTACCTCGGTTGTCGGCACGCAGCCGCTGAGTTCGGGTACGTCGTAATTCAGATGGCGATGGTCGAATCGCGCAATGATTTCCTCTTCGAGTATGTTTTTCAGCAGCTTCAGGTCGAACAGGAACCCTGTTTCAGGGTCGGCCGTTCCGTAGAGGGTGATCTCCAGTTCGTAGTTATGTCCGTGTCCGTGCTCATTGCTGCACTTTCCGTACAGGCTGCGGTTTTCTTCATCGCTCAGTTCCGGGTTGAAAAGACGGTGAGCGGCATTGAACTCGATTTTTCTCGAGACATAGACCTTTCTCGGCTTTTCCAGTAGATAGTTCATAGGCAGACGGTTTCTGTTGCAGGAAATATGAGCAGGAACACGATAACCTGTGGGGAGCCGGTAAAAGCAACCGCCATCGCAGATGCACAAGGTAAGGTTTTCGAACAACCAACCGAGGGTACAATTTATAAGTTTCCTTCCCGAATGCCGCTGTAAAGATGAGCAGGGGAGTGCGAAACTGAAAAGCCCGATTGCCTGTTTACCTGTTGAGAAGCTCGAAATCATAAAGGAATTCGCCCCATGAACGCATCCGTCACCTTTCGCAACACCATGCCTCTTGCCGGGACCACCAGGGCCGGCCACGTTACCCTGTTCGATACGTCGGCGGAATTTCACGGAACCGGATCGGCGCCCTCTCCGATGGAGATGGTGCTTGAGTCGCTTGCGGCCTGTTCCATGATGGACGTCATCAGCATTCTCAGGAAGAAGCGCCGGGATCCGGTAGCGCTTTGCGTGGAAGTCGATGGTGATCGAGCCGAGGAGCATCCGAAAGTTTTTACCGCAATCAGCATGCGTTTCAGTCTCGAAAGCCCCGACTGTCCTCTTGCCGATTTCCATCGTGCGGTCTCGCTCTCGATGGAGAAATATTGCAGCGTCGCGGCCATGCTCCGGCACTCTGGGTGCCGTATCGAGTGGAAGACCGAACTGTTGCGGGAGGCGCATCAATGAATTTGTTCCGCGTCAGGATTGTTTCGTTGAGCGGTACTCGAAATCCTCATGTACTTCGTGTACACTCCGGTTTCTGCGTTCCGTTCGCCTTGCACTCCTGCCGCTCACGACAATTCATTGATGCGCCTCACAATATGTCCTGATGATCAGTGACCGGCTTGAAAAAATCAGGGATCGCGGTTGTTTACATCATAAATGAAACACAATACCTATGTCCAAATCGCTCAACGATCTCATACAGTCCAGCGCGGTGCCGGTTTTCGTGGATTTCTGGGCCGAATGGTGCGGGCCGTGCAAGATGGTGACTCCGTCGGTAAAAAAGCTTGCCCTGGAGTTCAGTGGCAGAATGGTGGTGGTGAAGGTGAACGTCGACCGGCAGCCGGCTGCGGCGGCACAGTTCCAGGTACAGGGCATCCCCGCACTCATGCTGTTCGACAAGGGTAAGCTGGTGTGGCGCACTGCCGGAGCGCTGTCGTATCAGCAGATCAGGGCAGAGGTGGTGAAGGTTCTGGTGTCATAGGGTTACATAACGAACAGGCGGCACAGGTCCCTTGAGACCGTTGTGCCGCCTGTTCGTTATGCTTACGAATCCCTGCGGTTCATCACCGTGAGGAAGTAGACGAGCTGCATGATGGCCTGCGCTGCGGCGGCTACGTAGGTGAGCGCCGCGGCGTTGAGCACTGCGTTCACTCCCTGCATTTCGGCAGGGGAGACGATGCCCTGCGAAACGAGCAGTTCCTTGGCCCTCCGGCTTGCGTCGAACTCCACCGGAAGGGTTACCAGAGCGAAAAGCGCCGTGGCGGCGAAGAGGATAATGCCCGCCCACGCAAGCGAGGTGCCGAGCGTCCCGGCCATGAACATGCCGACCATGAAGATGATCGGACCGAGATTGCTGCCGATAGAGACAGCAGGAACCATGAGCGAACGGAGCTGCAGCGGCATGTAGCCGGTTTTGTCCTGCAGCGCATGGCCGGCTTCGTGAGCCGCCACTCCGACCGAAGCGATGCTCGGCAGGCTGTAGACCTCCTCGCTCAGGCGCAGTGCCTTGTGGCGGGGATCATAGTGGTCGGAAAGCATGCCGCGGGTGGCCTCGACCGTCACATTGGCGAGCCCACCGCGCTCAAGCAGTTTGCGTGCGGCCTGCGCCCCGTTGATTCCTGAGTTGGTACGCACCTGCGAATATTTTTTGAACGCTGATTTAACCCTGAACTGTGCCCACAATCCGAGCAGCATGGGTGGAAGAGCGAAGACGAAGTATAATGGATCGAAGTACATGGTGTGTCGTAAAAGGTTATCTGGTCGTTATAAATACAGTTCAATAGATAATCGTTACCTGTGAGAAAAAACAACGAAACATATGCATTAGTTTCGTCAGGCGCAACTGCCGCATCTGTCTCCTTCCTGTTTGAAGTTATCTGGTGCGCAATCTTGCGTTTTCGGCCCATAGCGGTTTACCGGGAACGAAGAGCGTGGTTTATTTCATTATATTGATAGCAGATGCACGTTTTCACCGAATAGTCTTTCCATGGCAAGATTTGCGTACGGCCGCAGCTGTGCGGCATGCATGCTCATATCGTTCTCCCTGCTCTTTCTTTTCAGGCAGGGTTATGCGGCCGCGCAGGTCACGGTATCGCGAATCGTGCTTTCGGGATCGGTAAATCCCGCCAGCGCACAGTATTTTTCCCGGGCGCTTGCAGCGGCTCATGCCGACGGTTCAGCGGCGCTGCTGGTGGAGCTCGATACCCCCGGAGGTCTGGTAAGTTCCCTTCGCCTGATGGTGCAGGATGTACTGGCCTCGAAAATTCCCGTCATCGTCTATGTCTCTCCTTCGGGTGCGCAGGCCGCTTCCGCCGGAGCACTCCTGATGCTTTCGGCACATGTTGCGGCCATGTCGCCGGGCACGGAGATCGGGGCGGCCCATCCGGTAGGCATGGGAGGGGGGGACAGAGAGGGCGATGTTATGAGCGGTAAAGCCGCGAGTGATCTTGCCGCTTTTGCCAGAAGTCTTGCCGAGGTGCGTGGCAGGAATCCGGAATGGGCGGAGCAGGCGGTTCTCCGGAGCCGGGCCTCAAGCGCCAGGGAAGCGCTTCGGATCGGCGTGATCGATCTGATTGCCGCCAAGCCTGCGATCGTGCTCAGAAGCGTTGACGGCCTGAAGGTCAGGACCGCCGGAGGTGAAGTGACGCTTGCAACCGCTGACGCCTCACTGAAACCGATAGCCGCGACCTTTCAGGAACAGGTTCTCATGAGGATTGCCGATCCGAACATTGCCTATATTCTTTTTCTTGCTGGGCTTGCCGGTCTTTACTTCGAACTTGCCAGTCCCGGAGCGATTTTTCCCGGTGTCGCCGGGGCGGTTTCGCTGCTACTGGGGCTTTACGCCATGCAGATGCTTCCGGTCAGCATCACCGGTGTGCTTCTTCTTCTGCTCGGCGTGCTTTTTCTCGGTTTTGAACTGTTCGTAACCAGCGGAGGTGTTCTTGCAATTGCGGGCCTCATCGCACTTTTTGCAGGCTCGCTCATGCTTTTCGACACTCCGGGCTCGGGAACAGAGCTCTCCCTGTTTGTTTTTCTTCCTGTATTTCTTGTTTTTGCAGTTGCGGCGGGAGCTATCGTCAGGGTTGTCCTGCGATCCTCCTCCTCCCGGCAGCTGAGCGGACAGGAGGGCCTGCTGGGAGAGAAAGGCCGTGTCGTGAGACGGATCGAAGGCGCTTCTGCCGGCAAGATTTTCGTGCATGGAGAGCTGTGGGACGCCGTTGCAGGCGAAAAGCTGCCGGAAGGAACTCCGGTAAAGGTGACAGGTATTAAGGGACTTCAGTTACAGGTAACAAAAACAGAGGAGTAGCGATATGCTGACCATGAATATTCTTACAATCATTATTCTTCTTGCGGTTTTTCTCGGCTCGTCGGTCAAGATACTGCGAGAGTACGAGCGTGCGGTCGTGTTCCGTCTCGGAAGGCTGCTTGGCGCAAAAGGACCGGGCATGATCATCCTCATTCCCGGCATAGACAAGATGGTGCGGGTGGATTTGCGCACGGTAACGCTCGATGTGCCACCCCAGGATATCATCACCCGCGACAACGTTTCCGTTAAGGTGAGCGCGGTGGTCTATTTCAGGGTTCTCGATCCCGTCAAATCGATCATCGATGTCGAGGATTTTCATTTTGCGACATCCCAGCTTGCCCAGACGACGCTGCGCAGCGTCTGCGGGCAGGGAGAGCTCGACAACCTGCTCGCCGAAAGGGACGAGATCAATGAACGAATCCAGACCATTCTCGACAAGGATACCGAGCCGTGGGGCGTTAAGGTAAGCAAGGTCGAAGTGAAGGAGATCGACCTTCCCGAAGAGATGCGCAGGGCGATGGCCAAGCAGGCGGAGGCCGAGCGGGAGCGCCGTTCGAAGATCATCAATGCTGAAGGGGAGTTCCAGGCTTCTCAGCGCCTTTCCGAAGCAGCGGCGATCATCTCCGCCACTCCTGCGGCGCTGCAGCTTCGCTATCTGCAGACTCTGCAGGATATTGCAGCGGAAAACAATTCCACCATTCTTTTCCCGGTTCCGATAGACCTTCTCCGCCCGTTCGTGGAAAAGGGGGCCTCCTCTTCGTCAAAGGAATCCTAAAACCATACAGCCATGTTCAAGATTCGAACCATTCTCTGCCCGGTCGACTTTTCCGATGCGTCCCGAAAAGCCGTGCGTTATGCGCATGAATTCGCCGTCAGCATGGGCGCTGCGATGTTTCTGCTCAATGTCGTCGAGCCCAGGCCCATGGCCGTCGATCTTTCACTGAACTATATTCCTCTTGAAGAGGATCTCGAAAAAGCTGCCGAGGCTGACCTTGATGCCCTGAAGAATGAACTGCTCCGAGAGGGGCTGAAAGTCGAAAGCTCTGTGGAGATCGGCAATCCTTCCGACGTGATTCTCGAAAAAGCCGCCGAGCTCGACGTGAACCTCGTCATCATGGGTTCGCACGGCAAAAAGGGTCTCAGCCGACTCATCATGGGCAGCGTGGCCGAAACTGTGGTGCGCAAGGCCGACTGCCCGGTGCTGATTGTCAAGAGTGCCGAAAAGGAGTTCATCGAGGAGCAGTGAAGCCTCCGTTGCCCGCTTCAGAGGGTTTTCCGGGGAAAGTTTGATGGTCAGGATTTGGGGTGAAAGGCCTCGATCAGGACTTTCGCTCCGCTGAAGGGGCTCAGGTTACCTGAACGTACCTGCTCTTCTATTCCGGGCTGCAGGGCCTGAACGGATGGATCGCCGAAAAAACGGGCCCTGAGCATGGCGTCGAGTACCGTATGAAGCAGTTTTCCCAGCTGTTCCTGCCGGCGGGCCTGCAGGGCGTTGTTGCTTCGCATGAGCGCGACGGTATCGCGTATTTCTTGCCAGACTTCGCTTATACCGGTGCCGGAGTGCGACGAGGTGAGAAAGGTTTTTCGCTCGTGGAAATGGTGCCTGGGCGGAAGCATGCCGAGAGCGGCTGCAAAATCGGCTTTCGATACATTGGCCAGCTCTGCCTGCCGTCCGTCTGCTTTCGTGATGGCTATGGCATCGGCAATTTCCATGATGCCGCGCTTGATGCCCTGCAGTTCGTCTCCCGATCCGGGAAGCATGAGCAGCAGGATGAAGTCCACCATCGAGTCGATCATGATTTCAGACTGGCCGACCCCGACGGTTTCCACGATAATGATGTCGAACCCCGCGGCTTCGCACAGTACGATAGCTTCATGGGTTTTTGGCGACGTTCCTCCAAGATGGCCGGAAGAGGCCGTAGGCCGGATAAAGGCTTCATGTTTTCCGGCAAGTTTTTCCATTCTCGCCTTGTCGCCGAGTATGCTTCCTCTGGAGCGGCTGCTGCTCGGATCGATGGCAAGCACGGCAAGCCGATAGCCTTCGCTGATGATCATTTCTCCCAGCGCTTCGATAAAGGTGCTCTTGCCGGCGCCCGGCGATCCGGTTATGCCGATCCGGATGGTCTCTTTTTTTTCAGCCAGGCAGCGGTCGAGAATTTCGTGCGCTCTCTTTTCATGATCCGGCTTTGTCGATTCGATCAGGGTTATGGCGCGACTCAGCATATGCCGGTCTCCCCCGAGAATGCCCCTGACCATTTCGTCAACGCCGGGTTCGCAGGGTTTGATGTATCTCTGCATGGCTCTTTGGCTGCTACTCATGTTCGAATTTTGCGAGCAGAAGCCTGAGAATGCGTATCGCCGCCTCGGCGATCACCGTGCCGGGTCCGAAAATGCCGGCCACTCCCTGTTCGTAGAGGAATGCATGGTCGCGTTCGGGAATGATGCCTCCGGCTATGACAAGAATATCGTCGCGGTGCGACTCCCTGAGCTCGGAAATGATTTTCGGAATAAGCGTTTTATGTCCTGCGGCAAGGCTCGATATGCCGATCAGGTGCACGTCGTTGTCGAGCGCCTGCCCTACAACCTCTTCAGGGGTCTGGAAGAGCGGGCTGATATCCACATCGAAGCCGATATCGGCAAATCCTGCAGCGATCACCTTTGCGCCGCGGTCGTGACCGTCCTGACCGACCTTGGCCACCATGATTCTCGGCCTGCGCCCTTCGTGCGAGGCGAAGCGGTCTGCAAGCTCCTGCGCCTCCTGAAATAGCTTGTTGTGCTGCATCTGTGAGCGGTAGACGTTGGTATTGAGTCTGATCGATGAGCGGTACCGTCCGAACACCTTCTCGCAGGCGGATGAGATTTCACCGAGGGTTGCTCTCTTGCGGGCGGCATCCACGGCAAGTTCGAGCAGATTGCCCGTTGCCCCTGCGGCACAGTTTTCTATTGCCGCCAGAGCCGCCGTGGTTTCATCGCTGTTGCGCCGGGCTTTTATTTCCGCGAGGCGCTGCATCTGCTGTTGCAGCACAAGGGTGTTGTCGACCTCGAGAAGTTCGATATCGGTCCGGCTGGTGGTGGTATAGCCGTTCACTCCGACAATGATATCTTCGCCACTGTCGATACGGGCCTGTTTGCGGGTGGCAGCTTCTTCGATGCGGAGCTTCGGGATGCCCTGCTCGATAGCCTTGACCATGCCGCCTGCTTCTTCGATTTCCGTGATGATCTTCCAGGCTTTCGCGGCAAGTTCTCCGGTCAGGTACTCGACGTAGTGCGAACCCGCCCAGGGATCGATGCTCCGGGTGATATCGGTCTCTTCCTGCAGGTAAAGCTGCGTATTGCGGGCTATGCGCGCCGAGAACTGCGAGGGGAGAGCGATAGCTTCGTCGAGCGCGTTGGTGTGGAGCGACTGGGTATGGCCGAGTGCAGCCGCAAGCGCCTCGACGCAGGTTCGGGTGATGTTGTTGAACGGGTCCTGTTCGGTGAGGCTCCAGCCGGAAGTCTGGCAGTGCGAGCGGAGCATCAGGGATTTCGGGCTTTTCGGATTGAAGCCGCTTACGATTTTCGCCCAGAGCATTCTTGCCGCGCGCAGTTTGGCGATTTCCATGAAATAGTTCATCCCGATCGCCCAGAAGAAGGAGAGCCGGGGAGCGAAGGCATCGATGTCAAGTCCTGCCTTGAGTCCGGTGCGGATGTACTCGAGTCCGTCGGCAAGCGTGTAGGCAAGTTCGAGATCGGCGGTGGCTCCCGCCTCCTGCATGTGATAGCCGGAAATGCTTATCGAGTTGAATTTCGGCATGTTGCCGCTGGTATAGCGGAAGATGTCCCCGATTATGCGCATGGAGGGTTCAGGCGGGTAGATATAGGTGTTGCGTACCATGAACTCCTTGAGGATGTCGTTCTGGATGGTGCCGCTCAGTTTTTCGGCCGGAACGCCCTGTTCCTCGGCTGCCACGATATAAAACGCCATGACCGGAAGCACTGCGCCGTTCATGGTCATGGACACCGAAATGTCGTCGAGGGGAATGCGGTCGAAGAGGATTTTCATATCCTCGACCGAATCGACGGCGACGCCGGCCTTGCCAACGTCTCCTACTACCCGTTCATGGTCGGAATCATAGCCCCGGTGCGTGGGAAGGTCGAATGCCACCGAGAGCCCTTTCTGGCCGGCGGCAAGATTTTTCCGGTAAAATGCGTTCGACTCCTCGGCGGTCGAAAAACCTGCATACTGCCGGATGGTCCATGGCCTCGAGGTGTACATGGTGGTGTAAGGGCCGCCCGTGTAGGGAGGAAACCCCGGGGCGAAGTGCCGGTGAAGGTATTTTTCCGTGTCGGTTGCCGTATAACGTGAGCTGATGCCGATATTTTCGGCGGTGCTCCATTTTTCCTGAGCCGGTTGTCCTGTGCCGGGAGTTTCCTCTGTTGAGGGCGAGAAAATATCGATGGATGAAAAATCCGGTCTCATTGTATTCCGGTTTTGGTGTGATACGATTGCAGCATGGCAAGGACGTCGACACCGGTATAGATGAAGCTGTCGAGTCCCGCGTTAAAGAGTTTTTCCGGGTTATCCGGCGGTTTTCCGGCAAAAACCGTTATGAGAGAGGGCTGTCGCTCCGAAAGGGCCCGGCAGAAGGCCTCTGCCTGCGGTACCGGATCTTTTTCGGCAACGCAGAGCACGGCGATTGCCGGGCTGTCGATGAGCGCCTTGTCGCAGGTCTCAACGTTACCGTCAAGTATGGCGGTTCCCGCGATATCGAAGCCTCCGCACCGGAAAAAATCTTCGGCAAAGGCCGCCTGGCGGAAGCTGATGGCAGGGTCACCCGAAAGCCCGATAAAGACCGTGGGGACGCGACCCGTGAGGCTGCGGTGCTTTTCGGCTTTAAGGCGCAGGCGTTCGAACGCTGCGGTCTGGCTCCCCGGAGGTTCCGCATCCAGGGCCTGCAGCAGTGCCTCGATGTTCCGCTCCTGAACCGGAGTGAGCGGCCACGGATACCGGTTAACCCCGATCAGGGTCTTTTTGCGGTTTTCCAGAGTCTTTTTTCTTGCGGCACCGCTCCCGGAAATGGCCCGCGTTACCGTTCCGTTTTGCAATGCAACTGCAAGACCGCCGGCTGCTTCGATTTCCAGGAAGAAGCTCCATGCGGACTTTGCCAGTTCCGCGCCGAGTGTTTCGATGTAGTGCGATCCGGCGGCCGGATCGGCGACACGGTGCAGGAAGGATTCCTCCCTGAGGATGAGGTGAATGTTGGCTGAAATTCGTTCAGCGGTGTTTTCCGAAACGGAAAGGCCGTTGTCGAACGGGTCTATCTGCAGTGTCTGGTAGCCTCCGAGAACTGCCGAAACCGCTTCGGTCGTCTGACGCAGCACATTGGTGAAGGGGTCGAGTATCGAGCGGTTGGCTGCGGATGTTCTTGCGAAAAGCCGGGGCATCGTGTTTTTTCGTGCACCCCAGGCTTTCAGCAGAGGGGGCAAGAGCGCCCTGAGCGCTCTCGGCTTGGCAAGTTCGGTGAAATGGCTTGAACCTGTGGCCATGATGACTTCCATGCCGGCAACCACAATGTCGGCTTCCATGCCGGCTTCGGTAAAGCGGTGGAGGGTATCGCTTGCAGCGGCAAGCGCAAGCGCGATCTCCTGGGACGCGGTCGCTCCCTGGTCGTGCCAGGGCACGGTATCGACCGGAAGAAAGCGGAAATCGGGCATGGAGTGGCCTGCATTGCAGATGGCGAGTTCTTCACCGGCCGGAATCCGGTCGGTCGCGGTAAGGATTCCTCCGGTATTGCTGCTGAATTCCGGCATCTCGGCAAGGGTTTCCATGAGAAGCAGGGGGTTGCCGAGATGCCCGGAAAAATAGATCGCAACGGCGGGAACGGAGATTCCCTGAAGGAGCCGGATGATGTTTTCCCCGGTGCAGAGGTCCTGATTGCAGAAAAAGAACTCCAGTGCGGTCACGTCCTGCGAGAAACTTTCAAGCGCACTGCTGTTTGCCTGATGAATGTCTGAAACGGCGATCCGGCGGCAATTGCGCCAGATGTTTCCCTGTTCCGGATTTGACCTCTCCGATAGTGCGGCGGTATTGTCGGGAGCGTACCACGGTTCGAGGGTGAAGCCGTCAGGCGTGGTCCACCTGATTCGCTCGAAAGGTGTCTGGCGGAGATCCAGAGAGGCCTGTGCTTTCCATTCGTCCCATCCTACAGGCGTAAACTCCTGAAACAGCTGTTTTTCTGTAAGTAGTGTCATTGATAGTTGTTACTGTGAAAGCTTTTCCGATGGAGCCGGCGCATCATGTTCCTCCTTGTACTGCCTGAGCAGAACGGCAATGTCGTGCCTCATGTTTCCGGGCAGCGAGGTCCGCTTTGCAAAACCCTTCTGCATAAGCCATGAAGTTGTCTGGAAGTCTCTTGATGTGGATTTGCCGGTGTACTGTTCGATGACCCGTTTGCCCGAAAATCCGATATTTCCTGCGTTGTGCTCGAAAACCCTCCATCCTCTCGATGCGAAGCCGATGGCAACGCCGCCGAGTGTCGGGTCTGTGACGATGGTTATAACCGGAAGACCGGCTTTTTCAACGCTCGACAGGGCTACATGGAGTTTCGGGAGGCTTACCATCGAAGAACATCCTTCGTGCATTCTCGCGCCTCCGCCTGATGCCTGTATGATGAGCGGTTTCCTGCCGGCAATGGCTTTTTTTGCCGCCAGCCAGATTTTTTCACCGGTCGACATGCAGAACGAGCCGCCCAGAAAGTTGAAATTGGTGGCACAGAACACGACAGCCTCTCCTTCTATGGCGCCGTCTCCGGTAATGAAGGCGGATGCAGCACCGGTCTTGTGCTGTGCGGCTTCTATTTTCTGCTGGTAGCCCGGAAAATCGAGAATGTCCCGGTCAACGACATGACGGGTTTCCGGGTGCTCCCGGAACGAGTCCCGGTCGAGCACCAGATCGATATAGTCGTGAGCCGAAAGGCGCGTGTAGCGATGTCCGCAGGTGCTGCAGACGAAGTTGTCGGCGAGCAGCGTCGTGTAGAGTACCGGGTCGTGGATTTTTTTTCCGTCAATGTCCGTACACCGTTTATGGCGCGCAATGAAAAGACGCTTTTCCGGTTTCGGTATGAAGTAGGTGACCGGCTTTTCAAAAGCGAGAATATCCTCTTCGCTGATCGTGTCCCATCGCCCTATTTTTTCCCATCGCCGCATTCTGGTTTCGAAAATCTTGTCGGCGGGAGTTGCCCGGAGTTTTTCAATCCACGCGGCTACGGTAACCCTGAAGGATTCCATCGCGGGTTCCCTGAAACGGTGGGCCGGACCATCCGGTTCGGTGATCAGTTCGTCGATGATGCCGTTTTTCACCCCCTCTTTCGAGGTGATCTGGGAGATTTCCGCTGCCAGACCGGCCTTGTGCCTTGTGTGGAAGAGAATTGAACTGCAGGCCTCGGGAGAGATGACCAGAAAGGTTGAGTACTCCATGGCAAGCACTCCGTCGCAGCCTGTCAGGGCAACGGCGCCACCGCTGCATCCCCGGTTGATGATTACCGAAAGGGTTGGCGTCCTGGATTCGGCAAGTGCCTGCATGCACCGTCCGATGTTCCAGGCAATGCCTCCGGCTTCCGATTCCTCTGACGGGTCCGCTCCGGCGGTGTCGATAATGGTGATGATGATGCGGTTTTCCGTTTCGGCCAGCTTTATCGCATCAAAGGCCTTGCGGAAAGCCGCCGGCGTCGGCATGCCGTGGTTCCACCGCTTTACGCTCAGGGGGTCCCTCATGAGTTTTTTCATGAGGCCGAAATCGGATGTTGGCCCGGACTGCTGTCCGATCAGCATGACCGGAACCCGCTCTTTTCCGCAGAGAATGGCTGCCCGATGCGTCTGGATAACGCAGCTTCCGAACTCGTCGTTCGAAAGACACTCTTCTGGCTCGCTGAATACGGAAAGGTAGTCGAGATACTTGGGGCGTTCGGGGTGAAATGAGAGCTGATATTTTTCGTACTCGCTCAGGGCTTCGACAGCTTCATGCGAATAGCTGAATTCCTCTCTTTTCTCAAAAGGCAGATAAAAATGTTCCACAGCTTGCTGCTAAATGGTTAGTGCTCGTTCATGAATGTTTTTCGGTGAATTCAATCAGTACCCTGTTGGTCTCTTTCGGGTGCAGAAAAACAATGCGTTTTCCCCCGGCGCCATCTTTCGGAGCGCCCAGCGTGCTCAGGTTCACGGATGCGACGCGCTCCGTTTCCGCCGCGATATTGTCGGTCTGCAGTGCGATATGATGCATGCCGTCACCATTTTTCAGAAGGAACTTCGAAATGGGGCTGTCGTCGCTGAGCGGCTGGAGCAGTTCGATTTTTGTTTCCCCGATCGGGATGAACGCAACCCGCACATTTTCAGAGGGTACCTCTTCGATGGTGATGGCCCCGGCATCGCACCCGAGAACGTTACGGAACGTTTCGAGTGCGCTTTCGAGGTTCTGGACGGCGATGGCGATATGGTCGATCTTTCTGATCATGCTTCCCTGGTTATGGGCTGGCTTGTTGCTGCGTATCCGATGGTCTGCAGCGCCACCCTGATTTCATCGAGAATTGCCGGATCGTCGATGGTTGCCGGCATGGTGTACTCCTCGCTGTTGGCGATCTTGCGCATGGTGCCGCGCAGGATTTTGCCCGACCGCGTTTTCGGCAGCCGATCGACGATAACGGCGTTCTTGAAGGAGGCGACAGGTCCGATGTTCTCCCGGACGTATTCGATCACATGCTTGACGATCTGGGTTTCCGGGGTATCGACATTGGCTTTCAGCACCAGGAATCCAAGCGGCACCTGTCCCTTGAGATCGTCGTGGACGCCGATAACGGCGCCTTCGGCAACATCGGGGTGCTCGCACAGCGCGGCCTCGATAGCTCCGGTCGAGAGACGGTGGCCGGCGACATTGATGATATCGTCCGTCCGCGACATGATGTGGATATAGCCGTCATCATCGATATAGCCAGCGTCGCTTGTCTGGTAGTAACCGGGAAAGGTGGCCATATAGCTTTCAACAAACCGGACATCGGCCTTCCAGAGGGAGAGCATGGTTCCGGGAGGAAGGGGAAGCTTAATGGCGATATCTCCCATCTGTCCACTGGGAAGCTGTTCCATGTTCTGATTGATGACCTGCACGTCATAGCCCGGGACCGCTCTTGACGCTGAACCGTATTTGATGGGGCCAGGCTCGATACCCTGACAGTTTGCAGCAATTGCCCAGCCGGTTTCGGTCTGCCACCAGTGGTCGATGACCGGAACCTGCAGCATTTGCTCGGCCCATTTCACGGTATCGGGATCGGCGCGTTCACCGGCAAGAAAGAGCGTGCGCAGGCTGGAAAGATCGTATTTTTTCATGTGCATGCCTTTCGGGTCCTCTTTTTTGATGGCCCGGAACGCGGTCGGAGCGGTAAAGAGCACCGCAACGTTGTATTCGCTGACGATTCGCCAGAATGTTCCGGGATCGGGAGTGCCGACCGGTTTGCCTTCGAAGATGAGCGTGGTGCATCCATGGAACAGCGGAGCGTAGACGATGTAGGAGTGCCCAACAACCCAGCCTACGTCGCTGGCCGCCCAGTATACCTCTCCGGGCTTGACGTCGTATACGTTTTCCATCGACCATTTCAGAGCCACCATGTGTCCGCCGTTGTCGCGGACAATGCCTTTGGGCTGGCCGGTAGTGCCGGATGTGTAGAGGATATAGAGGGGGTCGCTCGACTCCACGGGAACGCACTGTGCAGGCTCGGCGCCCAGAAGAGACTGTTTCCAGGTGAGATCGCGATCTTCGTTCAGTTCGGCTTTCAGCTGATCGCGCTGCTTGATGATACAGATTTCCGGCTTGAAGTGGGCAAGCTCGATGGCGAAGTCGAGCAGCCGCTTGTAATCGATAATCTTGCCGTGCTCGATGCCGCATGATGCCGAGATGATCACCTTCGGCTTGCAGTCGTCTATTCTTACGGCAAGCTCGTGAGATGCGAAGCCTCCGAACACCACCGAATGGATGGCCCCGATTCTCGCGCATGCCAGCATGGCGACCACCGCTTCGGGTATCATGGGCATGTAGATGATCACCCGGTCGCCTTTTCTTACGCCTTTCGACTGCAGGGCTCCGGCGAAAATTGCGACGATATCGCGGAATTCCCGGTAGGTATACCGCTCCTTGGTGCCGGTAACGGGGCTGTCGTAGATTACCGCCAGCTGGTTTCCGCGGCCTTCGTCCACATGACGGTCCAGAGCGTTGTAGCAGGTGTTGGTCATGCCGCCGGGAAACCAGCGATAGAAAGGCGGGTTGCGGGAATCCAGAACGGAATCCCATTTTTTGTACCAGTGAAGATCAGCGGCAGCAGTGCCCCAGAACTCTTCAGGCTGCTGAATCGACTGCTGAAAGACGGTGTTGTAGGACTTCGACATACAAATGACCCCCATTATCTAAGTTGTTGAGATAAAGCAGGAAGAAATCAAACAGCAAGGAACAGAAAAAGAGCGGCAGAATAGCGTTCGTATGGAACCCCGATGACTGTCGTCGCGGCTTAAGCCGGTAACCTTCATGTTAAGAAAAAATACAGTTACAGCCAATCAACAATTGTTGATTGCGCGATATTCATGAGAGTCGAAAAACTTGTGAGCACAACGAAGTAATAGTTATAACGGTTTCAGGCTCAGGGTATCGAACAGCTCGAAAAAATCTTCGACTGCAAGCGCCTCCGCCCGAAGTTTCAGGGTTTCAGGCTGTACGGCCTCGAGATTGTACTCCTCTCTCAGGTTGTTCAGGAGGGTTTTGCGCCGCTGATGGAATGCGCAGCGCACGAAACGGCTGAAGCCCCGGGGATCGCTGACCGGCACTCCTGCTTTCGGTTTCATGGTGATGACGGCGCTGTCCACTCCCGGCTGGGGTTTGAATACCTTGCGCCCTACCTTGAAGCCGTAGGATACCTCGAAGAATGCCTGCAGTTGGACGGCCAGAATGCCGTAATCCTTGGTGGAGGGAACGGCGACGATGCGCATGGCCACCTCATGCTGCATCATGAGGGTTGCGCTGCTGAATGTATGGCGGTTCTCAAGCAATTTGAAAAGGATCGGGCTGGTAATGGAGTAGGGGATGTTGCCGAGAATCCGGAGCTTTTTGCCGCCGGACAGGGCTTCGAGATCGATTTTGAGGAAATCTGCTTCGATCACCTGCAATTGCGGATACTCGGCGCGGATGAAGGCTGCAAGTTTCGGATCTTTTTCCACGGCCGTGAACGAAGGGTGGATGTCGATGATTTCTCTGGTCAGCGCTCCGAACCCCGGGCCGATTTCAAGGATGGTGTCATCGGGTTCCACTCCGGAAAGCCTGACTATTTTTCTGGTGATGTTCCTGTCGGTGAGAAAGTTTTGCCCTAATTGTTTTTTTACCGCTATTTCTGTATGCTTATATTCGACTTTTGTCATAATGTCCGGGTTTTTCCTGTTCACTGAGGCCGGGCGGAACTACTTTTTTTAATTTAAGTTATTCTGGAATTAATGGGAGAAAATAACATCAGCGCCGAGGCCGCAGCATATGTTTCTCGGGGGAACAAGGCTACCCGTACAGGGTTTGGTGAAGCTCTGCTGGAGATCGGACGTGAAAACAGCGCCGTTGTGGGGCTGTGTGCCGATCTGACCGGCTCTCTGAACATGAATCAGTTCCGTGATGCTTTTCCCGATCGTTTTTTCCAGACCGGTATTGCCGAGGCCAACATGATTTCGATGGCGGCAGGTCTTTCGACAACCGGAAAAATCCCTTTTGCGGCAAGCTTTGCCGTTTTTGCAACCGGCAGGGTGTACGACCAGATCCGCCAGTCGGTCTGCTACTCGAATCTCAACGTCAAAATCTGTGCTTCGCATGCAGGCCTTACGCTCGGCGAAGACGGCGCCACCCACCAGATTCTCGAGGATATCGGTCTCATGCGCGGACTGCCGCGGATGACGGTGGTCGTGCCCTGCGATTACAGCGAAACCAAACGGGCCGCCAGAGCGATCGCAAAGCATCAGGGGCCGGTGTATTTCCGTTTCGGAAGGCCGAATGTGCCTGATTTCACGATCGACGAAGACGGCTTCGAGATCGGCAAATCGATAGAGCTGCATCCCGGCAGCGATGTTACCGTCATCGCGTGCGGCATCATGGTCTGGAAAGCTCTTGAAGCCGCACGTATTCTCGAGAAGGAGGGTGTCGGCGTCAGGGTGATCAACATGCATACCATCAAGCCTGTCGATACGCTTGCCATCGTACGGGCTGCCAACGATACCGGAGCCATCGTAACTGCAGAGGAACATCAGATTCACAACGGGCTTGGCGACGCCGTTGCCGGAGTCTGTGCTCGCAACATTCCCGTGCCCATTGAAATGGTGGGTGTCGAAGACCAGTTCGGCGAATCGGGAAAGCCTGACGAACTGCTTGAAAAATACAAGCTGACGACGGCCGACATTCTTGAGAAAATATATCTGGCCCTGCGCAGAAAGTAGCCGCGACGATCTTAACCGTAATTCCGTAAGGAGAATCGAACGATGAGTATGCCGAATTTGGGGGATATGATGAAGCAGATTCAGAAAGCCGGCGAGAAAATGCAGGATGTGCAGAATCAGCTTGAAAAACTTGTCGCCCACGGAGAGTCCGGAGGCGGCATGGTGAAGGTAAGCGTAAGCGGCAAACAGAAGCTGCTTTCACTGCGGATCGATCCTGAAATTCTCGACGATGTGGAGATGGTGCAGGACCTCGTCATCGCGGCCGTCAACAACGCTCTCGACGCGGCGGCTGCCCTTGCGCAGGAGGAGATATCCAAAGCTGCAGGAGGCATGATCAATCCTGCAGATATCCTGAAAAACCTGAACCTCGGTAAATAGCTTTCCATGCGTTATACTTCGGCGGCTATTGAAACCCTGATAGAAGAGTTCGCAAAACTGCCGGGTATAGGCCGCAAAACCGCCCAGCGCCTGACCATGCATATGCTGCAGGAGCCCCCCGAGTCCGCCAGGAGGCTTGCGGGTGCGCTTCTGGATGTGAAGGAGAAGGTTGTCCGCTGTTCGGTCTGCCAGAATGTAACCGACCGCGACGCCGATCCCTGCTATATCTGTCGAAGTACCGGACGCGACCGTTCGGTAATCTGTATTGTCGAGTCTCCTTCCGATGTGCTGGCATTTGAAAAAACCGGTCATTACAAAGGCCAGTACCACGTTCTGCACGGCGTCATTTCCCCCCTTGACGGTATCGGTCCTGACGATATCAGGATTCATGAACTGCTTTCCCGTCTCGGAGAAAAGCATGAGCCTGTTCCGGTGAAGGAGGTTGTGCTTGCCCTGAATCCGACGGTGGAGGGCGAGACTACCTCACTGTATATAAGCAGGCTGCTCAAGCCTTACGGCATCAGTGTCACCAAGATTGCCCGGGGCATTCCTGTTGGTGCGGAGCTCGAGTTTATTGACGAAGCAACGCTTTCACGGGCAATGGAGGGGCGCTCGGCAATGTAGCGCTCCTCCCGGATTTTCCGGTGAGGGCACAAGAGAAGTATCATTTCAGACCATGAGTACAGAAAAAAAATCGGTTTTGATCCTCGGCGGCGGTCTTGCCGGACTGACAGCGGCAAAACGCCTCACGGACAGGGGCTTTCAGGTCAAGGTTCTTGAAAAAAGAGAGATATACGGAGGAAAAGTCTCTTCATGGAAGGATGATGAGGGTGACTGGATCGAGTCGGGCACCCACTGTTTTTTCGGGGCCTATGATGTGCTTTACGACCTGATGAAGGAGATAAAGACCTATCATGCGGTTCTCTGGAAAGAGCACCAGCTGACCTATACTCTCGAGGGCGGAAAGCGATTTACCTTCAATACCTGGGATATGCCCAGCCCGCTGCATCTGCTCCCGGCCATTGTGAAGAACGGTTATTTCACCTTCGGGGAGATGGCTTTCTTTTCCCGTTCGCTGATTCCGCTTGCCCTCAAGCAGGCGGCCTATCCCCCAACCCAGGATCACCTGACCTTTGCCGAATGGGCCGAACAGAAAAAATTCGGACGCAGGCTCATGGACAAGATGTTCAGGCCCATGGCTCTTGCCCTGAAATTCATTCCCCCGGAAGAGATTTCCGCCAAAATCATTCTCGATGTAACCGAAACGTTCTACCGTGTACCCGACTCTTCCTGCATGGGGTTTCTGAAAGGAGCTCCCCAGGAGTATCTGCATCAACCGCTTCTCGACCATTCAGCTTCACGGGGCGCGGTTTTCAAGAACAGGACGGCGGTCGATGAACTGCTTTTCGATGGTGGCGAGATCAAAGGCGTCCAGCTTCGCAACGGCGAGATCCTTACGGCCGATTACTACCTTTCAGCCCTGCCTGTTCACGATCTCAACAAAATTCTTCCCGCAGGCCTCAAGTCCCACGACCGCTTTTTCGGCGGTCTTTCAAATCTCGAAGGCGTGCCGGTCATCTCCGTGCAGCTGTGGTACGACCGCGAAATAGCTTCGGACGACAACGTCCTGTTCAGCCCGGACGGCATCATACCGGTTTACGCCAACCTTGCACGCACGACACCCGAGTACCGGACGCTCCGGGGAGAACCGTTCAGCGGAAAAACACGTTTCGAATTCTGTGTGGCCCCCGCCCGCGAACTGATAAAGCTCTCCAGAGAAGAAATTATCCGTCAGGTTGACCTCAGCGTCAGAGCCTGCTACCCGGCGGAAACACGAGGGGCGAAAGTTCTGAAATCGACGCTTGTAAAGATACCGCACTCGGTCTATGCGCCCCTGCCCAACATGGAGCAGTATCGGCCCACACAGCGTACCCCGGTGCGCAACCTGTTTCTGGCCGGCGGTTTTTCCCGTCAGTTGTATTACGATTCGATGGGAGGCGCGGTCATGAGCGCAAATCTTGCCGTTGACGGTATCCTCAGGGCCGGGGAGATGGAATGATGGGCCATTTTCCGGTAAAAAAAGAAAATAATTGTTCCTTTAAAATGTTCTATTGCGTATCTTGCAAGTCCAGAAGCAATCGACAGGATTGATCAGGCAAGCCCTTGTAGCTCAGTGGATAGAGCAGTAGTTTCCGGAACTAAAGGTCGGCAGTTCGAATCTGTCCAAGGGCACTGGATGAAAAGTTTTTTCGGGGTGTGGCTCAGATGGTAGAGTGCTGCGTTCGGGACGCAGAGGTCGTGGGTTCGAGTCCCGCCACCCCGACAGAAAGGCGGTTACGGCAAGTTTCGTAGCCGCCTTTTTTATGTTTCCGGCATGAGTGAAATCTGTTTACCGGAGCTTTTTCGCTTTCAGGCGCAGCGAGTTGCTGACCACCGATACGCTGCTTCCCGCCATGGCTATTCCGGAAAAGACCGGATTGAGAAAAATCCCGAAAAGAGGGTAGAAGACTCCGGCCGCAAGCGGAATTCCGATGATGTTGTAGATGAACGCCCAGAACAGGTTCTGACGGATAACCCTCATGGTTGCCTTCGAGAGCGTTATGGCCTGTGATATTTTTCGAATGTCTCCCTTCAGGAGAGTTATACCTGCAGATTCCATGGCGATATCGGTTCCGGTGGCCATGGCGATGCCGACGTCCGCCCTTGCAAGCGCCGGAGCATCGTTGATGCCGTCGCCAGCCATGGCTACGGTCCGACCCTCTTTCTGGAGCGCCGCTATTTTCTCTGCTTTTTCGCCGGGCAGCACTCCGGCAATCACCTCGTCGATGCCTGCCTGTGATGCGATATAGCCTGCGGCCGAAGGGTTGTCGCCGGTCAGCATGATAACGCGTATCCCTTTTTTCCGGAGTTCGTCGACCGCCTCTTTTGCCCCGCTCTTGATGGTATCGGAAAGGGCGATGAAGCCTGCGGCCGTGTTTCCTTTTTCAACCACGATAACGGTTTTTCCCTGCCGGAGGAGAGCCTGGACTGCCGGCAGGCCGGATTCCTCCTCTTCGGGTTTTCTGACCGTTACGTGAAGTTCCCCGATTGTTCCCCTGACGCCGATGCCTTCCATGGCTTCGAACGCCGTTATTTCGGGAAGCGCCGCTTCGCCGGCTTTTGCCGCGTTGACAATCGCTCCTGCAAGCGGGTGTTCCGAATAGCGTTCGACGGCCGCAGCAATCTGCAGGATCTCCGCTGGGGTGGTGCTGCCGTCGAGAGACCCTTTGTCGGTTACTTCCGGAAGACCTCTGGTTATGGTTCCGGTTTTATCGAAGACGACGGTATCTACCGAACTGAGCCGTTCAAGGCTTTCCGCGTTGCGGATAAGCATGCCGTATTCCGCTCCTTTGCCGATTCCGACAATGATGGCCGTTGGGGTTGCGAGTCCGAGCGCGCATGGGCAGGCGATCACCAGTACGCCGACGAAGCTCATGATCGCGTAAGTGAGCGCTGCCGGGAAGCCGAGGAATGCCGTTCCGAGGGTAAGCCATGCAATCAGGGTAAGTGCGGCGATAACAAGTACAACAGGGACGAAAACGGATGCGATCCGGTCGGCGATGTTCTGGATCGGGGCTTTTGACCCCTGGGCCTCCTCCACCATCGAAATGATCCGGGCAAGCAGGGTGTCGCTGCCTACCTTCATGGCGGTAAAACTGAACGCTCCCTGGCGGTTGATGGTGCCGCCTATAACCGGATCTCCCTCTTTCCGGTCGACCGGCAGGGGTTCGCCTGTCACCATCGATTCGTCGATCGATGAATTTCCTCTGGCAATAATGCCGTCAACAGGGATGACCGCTCCCGGCTTGACCAGAAGCAGATTGCCTTTTTTTACCTCTTCTACCGGAATCTCGATCTCCTCACCCTTGCGGACGAGCAGTGCCGATTTTGCCTGCAGCCCGACGAGTTTGCCGATCGCCTCCCCGGTTTTCAGTCTCGATCGGGCTTCGAGATACTTGCCGAGGTGCACAAAACCGATAACCACAATCGCCACATCGAAGTAGGTGTGATCGGGGAGGCCAAGCAGATCACTGAACGAGGGGAATATGGTTATAAGCGAGCTGTACGAAAATGCCGAGAGGGTTCCGATTCCGATCAGCGTATCCATGTTGGCCGCCTTGTGGCGTATGAAGAGCAGAATGCCGTCGAGAAAGGGTTTGCCGATCCTGAAGATGAAGATAGCGGCCAGAATCATGGTGATGCCGTTGAACACCTCCATGGAAAGCGGCATGTGCGGTATGCTGGGCAATGCCGCCGAAGCGATATCCCACAGCATGAAGACAAACACCACCGTCGCCACGGGAAGCGAGATGCTTACCATGCGCCGTTGCTTATGCAGCTGCTCCTGTTTTTCGCTGAACGCCGCTCTGCCGGCACCTGCCCCCTTCATTCGGGATGAAGGGGCTCCGGCGCCACTTTTTTCGCTCTCTTCCGAAGAGAGATCATAGCCGAATTTGCCGACGATAGCGTTGATTTCGCTGTCGGAGAGATCGTGTTCCCCGAACGAGACTTTAGCCTGTTCGGTGGCAAGGTTGACCTCGACCTTCTCTATGCCTTCCGTCCGGGAGAGCTTTTTGGTGATAATTGCCGCACAGCTTGCGCAATGCATGCCTTTGACGCGGTAGGTTTTTTCGAGCACTGTATAATCGATTGTGTTTCCCTTTTTTGACAATATACCCGTAATCGGGCTAAAGAATTTACGGTTTATCGGCGAGGTTACCTGCCTGATGAGTGGAGCATGATAACCCGGTGGCGCTTCATATGGCATTCATGCGCCAATTCTGCAGGCAGCAATCGGGCGTTTGTCGGGCATGATATACATGATTTATGAATCATAGGACTAAAATTTACCGGGAATTCAATGTCAGCAGATGTGCATATATTAACATTGAATACGCATATAGGTATATATTTTTTAATGTTTTATTTGTTTCTATGTTTTGCGATATTTGATTTTATTTTTTTTCTGAATTCTGATTCCTGAAGACGTTTTTTTCATTTTTAGTACGCTGCCCCTATCAATAAATTCACATTAAATTTGAAAATTTGCCGGAATGTCTGTATCTATTAATTAGACGTATCTAATGAGTAAAATAAGAGTTGATCTGTCTTATTAAAAAACAAAGTGATAAGACATTGTTTTTATAGGTGGTTCTGTTTTTTCCTTTTTTTTGTGTTGCAAGGCGCTCCCATGCATAACTCCTTGCTGTTTTCACGTTACATGGATGCACCATTTTTTTTTCGAGCTGGTTTAGCTGAACTTCAACTGTAAGTGAGGGAAGCGGAGCTTTTTGGTATTGTGCAAAATATCGGGTTTCAATGCGTTTCAAGTACGTCTTTAATTTTATTTTTATGCCATTTTTACGTTTTTTCTCCCGATCTGTTCTGTTGTCCTTTTTTGTCATGCAGTGCAGCGGGTGCGGTTCCATGCTGCCCTCCTCAGGCCCGAAAACTGCTTCGGTCATGCAGGCCGACCGCTCCGGGCGGCTTAAACATATCAGGATTGTCGAGATCGATCAGCCTCAGCTTGCCCGGCTGGCGCAGGCACAGCAGCAGAAGCTTTTTTCGGAAATGTTTCATACGGCAGGCAGCAACGTCCAGATTGTTGCTCCGGGAGATGTCATCGAAGTTTCGATCTGGGAGGTTCCGCCGGCACTCTTCAGCGGCATTGCAGCCGATTTCCGTTCAGGAGCGGCTGCCACACACGTGACAACCTTTCCCGAGCAGATGGTCAGTTCGGACGGCACCATCAACATACCGTTTGCAGGGCATATCCCGGTTACCGGACGTACGTCGAGGCAGATCGAGTCGGAAATTACATCGAGGCTCCGGGGCAAGGCAAACCAGCCCCAGGTGCTGGTCAGGACCGTGCGCAACAATACCGCCAATGTTACGGTCGTCGGTGAGGTTGCTTCAAGCACCCGCATGCCCTTGACCGCGCGCAGGGAACGCCTGCTCGATGCGCTTGCCGCCGCAGGCGGGGTTCGTCAGCCGGTCAGTAAAATGACCTTACAGCTTACCAGGGGCAGCAGGGTACAGGCTATGCCGCTCGACCGGATAATTCGCGATCCCCTGCAGAATGTACCTCTTCAGGCGGACGATGTGGTGACCCTCATGTATCAGCCGCTCAGCTTTACCGCATTCGGAGCGACAGGCAAAAACGAAGAGGTCAATTTCGAGGCGCAGGGGATATCTCTCGCCCAGGCGCTTGCCCGCGTAGGAGGCCTGCAGGATAACCGTGCGGATGCAAAGGGCGTGTTCGTTTTCCGCTTCGAGTCTCCGGCATCCGCTGAAACGTCGGCCGGCAGTTTCGGAACACCTGTATCCCCGCTGTCCTACAGGGACCCGGTCATCTACCGTCTTGACCTCAGGGATCCGGGATCGTTTTTTCTCGCCCAGAATTTCATGATGCAGAACAGGGATATCGTCTATGTTTCCAATGCGCCGTCCACGGATCTGCAGAAGTTTCTCGGGCTGGTTGGCTCGGTTGTCTATCCTGTTGTGAACATTATCAATAACGTGCAATAGCAGGCTGTTCCTGCAGGATGATTTTTTTTCGTCAGCGGAATGCCTGAGGTTTTCATACACGATTTTATCAGTTACATCATTCAATGAGCGCAGAAGTACCGTTTTCCGGACTGGCCGCAAAGTGGACAGGGCAGTTGAAGCACCAGATCACCCATGCCAATCGTCTTTTTCTTTTTACGGTTGTCATTCCGACGATGCTCTCTCTTTTATACTTTGGCCTTATCAAAAGCGATGTTTATGTATCGGAATCGCGCTTTGTGGTGCGAAGTCCCGAGCGCCCGATCCAGACAGGTCTTGGAGCCATCATACAGGGAGCCGGGTTCTCCCGTTCGCTCGACGATACCTACAGCGTGCACGATTACATGCTTTCCCGAGATGCCCTGAATTCGGTCAACACCCGTTTCGATTTTCGCACGGCCTTCACTCGAAAAGGTGTCGATCTGTTCAGCCGCTTCAATCCCCTTGGTCTCGACAACAGCCTTGAATCACTGTACATCTACTACCAGAGTCGTATCGCAGTTTATCTGAATGCGTCATCCTCCATTTCAACGCTGAAAACCAGGGCATTTACCGCTTCAGATGCCCGAAAGCTCAACGAAATGCTCCTGCAGCGGGCGGAGGCTCTCATCAACCGCCTTAACGAGCGGGGCCGCATAGATCTTATCCGTTATGCGCGAAGGGAGGTTGCGATTGCCGAACGGAAATCGAAAGAAGCTGCTCTAGCCCTCTCGATGTTCCGGAACAAAAACGGCGTATTCGATCCGGTAGGGCAGTCGGCGCTGCAGCTGCAGCAGGTGGCGAAGCTCCAGGATGAACTGATCGCCACGAAAACCCAGCTCTCCCAGGTCAGCGCGTTTACTCCCGAAAGCCCCCAGATTCCCGTTCTCCAGCAGCGCGTATCGGCAATCCAGACGGAAATCGAAAGGGAAACGGCCAAGGTCACCGGCGAAGCTACCGGTTCTGACCCCTCGCTTACCAGCAAGGCCGTGGAGTACGAGCGACTTTCGCTTGAACGGGCCTTTGCCGAAAAACAGCTTGGAGCAGCCATGGCCTCGCTCGAACAGGCCCGCAATGAAGCCCAGCGCAAACAGCTCTATCTGGAACGTATCGTGCAGCCCAACAAACCTGACATTGCAATTGAACCGCAACGCATCCGCTCGATTCTCACTACTTTTATCGTAGGCTTGATAGCCTGGGGTATTCTGACCCTTTTGCTTGCCGGTATAAGGGAACACCACGATTAAGGTTAAGGTATTCATGAAAGCATTTTCACCTCTTCTCAGTTCATTAGCCGTACAGCGCCGTGTTATCGGAGCCCTTCTGATGCGAGAAATTATTACCCGGTACGGGCGCCATAACATAGGTTTTCTATGGCTCTTTGTGGAACCGGCACTGTTTACTGCCCTGATCACGCTTATCTGGCACTATATGAAAGTCAGTCGAGTGTCAAGCATTCCCATTACTGCATTTGCCATTACGGGTTATTCGTCGCTTCTGCTTTGGCGCAATATTGTCCGCCGTGGTCAAAGCGCTGTTTCCGCCAATAACGCAGTGCTTTATCACAGAAATGTTAATACCCTGGATATTTTTATTTCACGTACAATTATTGAGATCGCCGGCGTTGCAAGCTCATTTGTGTTTCTCTCGATCATCTTCAACTATATCGGATGGATGAAACCGCCGGAAGATCTCCTGAAGGTTGTGTTTGCTTTTATCATGCTTTCCTGGTTCGGCGCTTCACTTGGGCTGATTATCGGATCGTTAAGTGAGCGTTTCGAGGTTTTCGGCAGGCTCTGGAGGGCAATGTCATACCTATTGATGATTTTGTCCGGGTTGGCATACCTCGTTGAATGGCTTCCTCCTGCCGGTCAGAAATTTGTTTTGCTGTTTCCTATGGTGCATGGTCTTGAATTGTTGCGGGACGGCTATTTCGGGAGTGGTTTTACCGCGCATTATGACCTTTTTTACATGAGCATCTGTTGTCTTTGCCTCATGCTGCTTGGATTGCTTCTGGTAAATTATTCCGGTCGGAGGATAGAGCCCGAATGATAGTCGTCGATAAGGTGGTAAAGCGCTACAGCACCAGAAAAGGGAAGAATACTGTGCTGGATGGGGTTTCTTTTCGTGTCAGGAAAGGCGAAAAAATCGGGATTCTCGGGCGCAACGGAACAGGGAAGTCCACCCTTATCCGTCTTCTTGGTGGTATCGAGAAGCCCGATTCCGGTCACATAAAACGATCGATGTCTGTATCGTGGCCATTGGCTTCTACGGGTGGGTTTCAGGGCTCACTAACCGGTATGGACAATTTGCGTTTTATATGTCGTCTTTACGGTGTCAGCACCGAAGATAAAATTCCTTTTGTAGAAGAGTTCTCTGAACTCGGGTCATATCTTCGTGAGCCGGTTAAAACCTACTCTTCAGGCATGAAGGGGCGCCTGGCATTTGCGCTTTCAATGGCAATCGAGTTCGACTGTTATCTGATTGACGAAGCAATGTCGGCCGGAGACGCACGGTTCAGGGAGAAGTGCAGCTATGAACTGCTGGACAAACGGAGCGATCGCTCAATCATTCTGGTATCACACGAACCGAAACAGATGCGCTCGTTCTGCAATGTCTTTTATGTGTTAAAAAATGGGCAGTTGAGCCGCTTTGAAGAAGCAGATTCTGCTTATGCATTCTATCAGGAATCAGTACATAACTGACCACCTCCCAGATTCGCCATATCTTTTTGAGAAGCGAGAAGTCCAATAGACTTGATCACATGAACAAGATTCTCATTCTCGGTCATCCGCAATCCTGCTACCAAAAAGTAGAGTTGGTGCTGCAAGCATGTGGCATGCAATCCGCAATGCCATCCCAAAAAGAAAGATTTACCCCTTTCGATATCAGCGTGACCCTGTGCAAGGCACATGGAATTCTACCTGTTCAGGAAATCGATTCAGAAGAGCAGGTACAGCAAATAGATGTAGGTCCGGTATGGAACGGGCTTGCGCTGGACCTTCTTCTCGGCAACCTTGAGCAGAAGCTCTGGGGCTGGTCGGACCCGCAGGCACTCTGTCTGCTCGATTATTGGAAAAACCTTGATCCTAAAATGACGTTTGTGCTGGTTTATGATGAACCGCACAGGGTGCTTGCCGAAACGGTTTGCGATGAAAGCATGAGTCTGACGGAAGCAGTGGTACTGCAGAGGCTCAACAACTGGAACTTTTATAACGGGGCTCTGCTGTGGTTTTATTTACGGAACAAGTCCCGCTGCATGCTTGTCAATGCACAACAGGTTCGAAACAATGCGGAAAGCTGCATGAAAGAGCTGCAGAGTTATCTCGATGTACCGCTTGCCCTGCCCGAGCATTATTCCGGAAACGGATTTTCGAGGATTGACAATAATCATAATGGTGTCGGTTTGTATACCGAAATACAGGACTCTGTAATGCTTTCTAATGTGCTTGCGACAGACAGGTACCTGATCGACAGAATTCTCGAAACGCATCCTGAGCACCTGCAGCGATATGAGGAGATGCAAGCTGTCGCCAGAGTTCCGCTTGATGCCAAGGCTCGCAGTTATTCCGAGCCTCTCGAGGCTTGGCTTGCACTGATGAAGATACGCTCCGAACGCAGTAAGTTCGTTACGATCCTTGCAGAAGAAAAACAAAAGATAGAGACGCAACTGATCGAGTATGGGACACAAAATGAGGAGTTAAGGGAACAGCTCGAAACGCAACAAAAAGCACTGGAAGAGGAAAAACAGTGCATTCAGAGGAGGCTGAACGCATTCCAGCAGCAGGCAGGGGCCCTTAAACAGGAGGCGGTCAGCATAAGCAGTGCACAAAAAGGGCTGGTGGAAGAAAACGAACTCCTGCTGACCCAGCTTCATCAAGTGCAGGAGGAACTCGAACGTTACTATATCGAAAATCAAAAACTACGCCAGAAGAACAATAATCCGGCATATTACGGCGCAGCTGACCGTATCAAGCAGCAGCTCTCTTACCGTCTGGGCTCAGTTATGATCGAGCGTTCGAAAAGCATTTCCGGTTGGTTTACCATGCCGGGTGCTTTACTGAAGGAGCGAAGGGCGTTCCATAGTGAAAAAGCTGAAGCCCCACAAAAAAAACTGCCGCCGGTTCATCGGTACTGTGATGCGCAAGAGGCGGAAAAAGTAAAAAAACATCTCTCCTATCGGCTTGGGTCGGTTCTGGTTCAGCAGGGGTCAAATCCAATTGGCTGGATGAAAATGCCCTTTGCATTGACGAAAGCTTATCGATCCTACCGTCAGTATCGCAAATCGTTGGGAAAATAAGATGATCAAATGCAGGAAACAGCGTTTTCACCGTTGAAATACCTTGACTGTCTCTGCAGGATATTTCCTGTAAAAGGAGCAATTATTGTAGGTGCTGGTATGGGCCATGGGCCATGGTTCGATCTGTTTTTCCAACAGGCCGTTGATGATGTTCTGCTTATAGAAGCGGATAAAGACAACGTGAAGTATCTGGAAAAAAAGTATTCGAGCCGAAACCAATGGAAAGTACTTCATCAGGTTGTCAGCGATCAGGAAGAAGAGTGCTTGTTCTACAGGCTTTCCAATAGCGCGGAAAGCAGCCTTGTTCATCCGGATCTACTGAAAGCGCTGTGGCCGAACATTTCGACTAAAGAAGAACTGTCATGTTCGACAGTGACACTGGATGGGTTGGTGCAAGAAAAAGGTTACAAAGCCAACTGGTTGGTGATTGATACTTTGCCCGCAGAGAAGATTCTCGATGGTGCACAAGCAATGCTTGCGAATCTCGATTTGGTTATTGTGCGGGTGATTAAGGCCGATGAAACGGTTTCGAGTTTTTCAGGCTCTTGTATAGGCATTGATGCCTTTCTGAAGAATTATGGGTTGCTCCGTTTCGGAGTGGAATCTGAACGCCATCCAGCTCTCGGACTGGCTCTCTACGTAAGAGATGTCCAACTCCAGACTCTTGAACTGAAGCATAGTCACTACCAATTTGAACAGCAACAAAAAACGTGGCTTGAAAGAGAAGTTGCCTGGTCTCAGGAGAAATGTGAGTTATTGGTTTTCCAAGAAGCAATCGAGCAGCAACGTGTAGCGCAATCGAAACGTACCGAAGAACTGATGCAAAGCTTGCAGGCCACCAAGCGAGAACTTGTCGAAAGCAAAGAGGCTCTGTCGAAACTTGCAGATCAACAAGCCAGACAGAATAGACAGGATTTTGCGACGATGGAGCAAAAACTTCTGGAACAAGTTGCAGTTGCTAACCAAAAAAAAGTTGCGGCAGACGAAATTATTATTCAAAAGAATAATGAAAATCAGCATTTGCACAAAAAGATCAAATCTTTAACTGACAAGCTGGCTGAACTGGAAGGAAAATCAGATCCGAATAAATCGCGTAGTCATGCAAGTTTAGATGAAATGCTGAATGACCTTAGTCCGTTCTTTTCAGGGAGGATGATTACCTATGTTGATGTTGGCGCTTATACGGGGGATGTGTTTCGTAAAATTTACGAGTCTAAAGTAATCGAGGTAAGAGAATTCCATCTCTACGAACCAAACCCCGATAGCTATGGAAGGCTGGTAGAGAATGTTGGAGGGTATGATCTTCGCTCTCTGCATACATACAACTTTGCAATTGGTGCCCGGTCCGGTGAGAAGCAGTTCAGCGCCGCGGGAACCATGACAAAGATGCTGAACCTGTCCATAGACAAGAACAACGCCTCCAATATATTCAGCGCTGATACCTATTCTCTGGACGAGTTGGGAAGAACATATACTGACGGGCATATTGATCTTCTGAAAATAGACGTTGAGGGGATGGAAATGGACGTGTTGGAAGGCGCGCGGAACCTGCTGCGCGAGCAACAGATCGATGTCATCTATATTGAGGTTGGTTTTAATAAAAAGGGGACACAGCAAACGTATTTCGCAAAAATTGATACAATATTGCAGGAATTTGGCTACCGGATTTTCAGGATTTATGAGCAAAAAAACGAATGGATTCGGGATTCTCCGCTGTTGAGGCGTTGCAATTTTGCCTACATGAGTTTACGGTTTTCCGAGGCAAATCCACTTAAAAAAACACAGGAACTTGTCAAACTTCAAAAAGAAGCGGCCAAGCTAAAACAGAAACTCAGTGCCTGCCAGGCGCGTTTCGAACCGGGTGATAAATAAATGATCCTATGAATCAGAACGACATGTCGAATAAAAATAGGACGTTGGAGTCTTTGGAGAAAAGACGGAGTCGGGTTGGTTCGTTAGGGGCACTGGATTTTCTTATTGCTTTTGAAAGAAGCAGGATGTTTTCGAATGACTTGAAAACAGAGTTGATCGCGGTCAAGCGGGAGCAAGCCTCAAGTGCTATTACCCGGGAGTCTCCCAAACCAGTCGTCCTTACGACCAGAGATAAAAAAAACACGAAACGTGAAAAGCAAGCCAGTGATCGCAAAAAAATTGACGTTATCCGAAAAAAGCTTTTTTGCCTCGGCTTTACAGAACGTCCTCTGGCTGAATTGACCGAAATTGCCAACACCAGTCAAAGCGCAAATTCCCGAGCACTGGCAGCTCGGGAATTGGCGCTTTGGCACATGCGAGAGAAATCAGATGCCGGTTACCGAACGGTGTTGGACTGGATCGCCTGCGCCCGCCCTGATGCCCCCGATCTTGACTTTCTTGCCAAGCTCAACACAGTCGAGTTGCTATGCCATTATTTTCTGAACCAGCCTGACGAAGGATTTCATGTTTATGACAGGGCAACACGTTTGGGCGAAGTGACACCCGATGTCATGCTGGCCCGGGCGAACTTTGAGTTTACGCCTGAAGCACGAATCCACTGGATCAACAAGGTACTGGATCACTACAATATACCCCCTGTAGCGCTTCTGCCCGATGAGGGTCAACCGGCTTATGACCGGTTGAGATGCGGAGTGAAACTTCATAACGTGGCCGATGGGCCTAAGGTGACAGTGCTCATTGCGGCCTATAATGCGGCAGGGATGTTGCCTACAGCGCTTCGTTCGCTGCAGGAACAGACTTGGCGAAATCTTGAAATCATCGTGCTTGACGATTGCTCCCCTTCTGCAGGCACGTGTGATGTTGCCGAGCGCTTTGCTGCCGCCGATCCCCGTATTCGTCTGATCCGGATGAATGAAAATGGTGGGGCCTATGTTGCACGCAACCGAGGAATAGGCGAGGCAACGGGAGAATTCGTGACACTCCACGATGCCGACGACTGGTCTCATCCGCTGAAGATCGAAACGCAGGTGCGATTCATGATGGAAAATCCCTTGATATTGGGGTGTACCTCGGAGCAGGCTCGGTGTACAGAAGATATCGTGTTTGGGATAATGCGAAGAAATATACAGCTCGTTACTTCGAACACTTCTTCATTGATGTTCAAGCGAACTGAGTTCATTTCAACACTTGGCCACTGGGATACTGCACGGTTTGGTGCCGATGGTGAATTGTTACAGCGGATGCGGATGATCTATGGAAAAAGTTCTCTAAAAGAAATTAAATCCGGTCCACTCTCATTTCAGCGTTACACCGATACCTCCTTAACAGGCGATCAATTTTTTGGATATGAGGGCTATAAATTCGGCGCTCGTCGAGCATATGAAGAGATATATAAGGTCATCCATAAGAATTTGAGTTGTTTGACTTATAATATCAGCAATACCCGTGAAAGAATATATTATGCGCCGGCGCCAATGCGCGCGTCTATTTCGAAAAAAGTAAAAGAAAAGAAATACTTCGATGTTGTCATTGCATCTGACTTCAGATTTCCAGGTGGAACCTCAAGTTCAAACGCAGAAGAGATAAAAGCGCAAAAAGCAGTTGGTCTGAAAACTGCCCTCGTCGAACTTTACTGGTACGGTATGAACGTAGAATGTGAGCTAAACGAAAAGATTGTTCAGCTCCTGGAAGAAGGCGTTGTCGAACTGGTCTCCTACGGAGAAGATATAGCTTGTGATACACTGATTATTCGCCAGCCAATGACCTTGGAGCCTATGATTACGAAAATTCCCTCTGTAGAAGCAAAGTCTGTTCGAGTCATTATTAATCAGACTCCTAAACGGGATTATGGTGAGGGAAGTGAGGATATTTACGATTTAAAAGCATGTGCAGACAATGTGGTGCAAGCCTTCGGGCAGCTTGGTACTTGGCATCCAATAGGGCCTCTTGTTCGAGATGCACTGGTAAAACATCACCGAAGTGATCTGCAATCCATTGACTTGTCGCCGGATGACTGGACAAATATCATTAATGCTTCAGAATGGCGGAGAAGTGCGAGACCAGTATACAAGGATAGGCCTATTCGTATTTGTCGTCATTCCCGTGATGGATATGTTAAGTGGCCATCAGATCCACAAATAATAAAAACGGTATATCCGGAAAACAGTGATTTTGAAATTCATGTCCTGGGTGGTGCAACAACGCCTCAGAAAATCCTGGGTGGTACATTGCCAGGCAATTGGCATGTAACAGAATTCGGCGTTCTTCATCCTAAAGATTTTTTGACTCAACAGGATGTGTTCGTATACTTCACACACCCTGACTGGATCGAATCATTCGGCCGCGCTATTTTTGAGCCTATGTGCGTTGGCGTTCCGGTGATTCTGCCTCAAGGACATGGTTATGAGAAGCTGTTTGGTCAAGCGGCAATTTACGCTCAGGCGCACGAAGTTGCTGGCATTGTTAGAAAGCTAATGGCTGAATCCAAACTCTATGAGAACCAGGTTCAAAATGCTGCTCAGATTGTTCGAGAGCGGTTTAGCTATGAAACTCATTACCTTCGATTGAATCTTAATGGTAAGAAGGCTGTGGACTATTGATATGTGTAGTGAATTAAAAGCGATGACTGTTTCTTTTGTGGTTATTGATGCTGAATGTATCATATTTTTGTTTCTATTTCCTGTAGTGTGTGATATTCGGAAATCCGATTGATTGCAATTTTTCGGCGCGTTAAAATCAAGAATAAATAAAAATGAGGAATACAGTAATCGCTGCACGGCGTGATGGTCTTGGAGAGCGCCTTAATTCGATATTTAATGGGTTGTTGATTTCAGAGATTACTGGTTCTGAATTTAAGTTTCATTGGCCAAAAACATTAAATGTGAAAAATTCATTGCATGTGATGGATTCTGTGGACAGGGTTTTTTCCAAAGATTTTATTGATAAATATCATATTTGTGATTCTGCTGACTTAATGAATTATAAGGAGATTAAGTTTATTAAAGGGGATTTGGAACAAACGGTTAATCATATAAAGTCGGAAATCGCGTTTGGCGCTTGTCTTGTGTCGCAAAAATCGTTGATTGATCTGATAAAGACTGAAATAGAAGAAAAACGGGATTTGGCAGGTAAAGTATATGCTATGATAGGGTTTTCGGATGAGATATTGCTTGCTAGGCGCTTTGCAAATCAAATAAATATCCCCAACAATCTGGCTGCAGTACATATCCGGTCAGGTGATATTGTTTATCAGGGTATAGTGCTTTCGCATTTGATGTCAAAAGCTGTATGTACTCCGTTAATCTCAAAATTAATACAACTTCTCATTGCAGACAATAAGGCGGTTATCCTTTTTGGACAGGAACCTGAAACAATAAGCAAATTTAGTTCTCATTACAGGGTAATTGATGCAAGAGCTTACTATGCAGGGAAAGAGTTTAGTAAGCTGCAAGAGGCAATGATTGATATTTTTTTGATGTGCAGATGCAAGTCGATATATGCTCCAAGCTCAGGTTTTTCTAGAATCGCATCTCAGTTAGCTGTAATACCAATTATTTCCATTGCTAAAGTCATACCAAAAGAATCCTATGGCGTTGTTGTTGAGAAGGAGATATTTGCATATCCTGATTATTTTTCTAGCGAACAAAAAGCCTATGCTTACTTTACTGCATTCAGCGGATTATATGGCAAGGCTTCTTTTGAAGTGTTGGATGGATATATAAAAAAGGCTCGCCACTATAATCCGGAAAGTGTTATGTACATTTTCTTGGATGCCATAAACTTGCATGAACACGATCGCTATGTTGAGTGTGAAAAGATATTAGCTGAACTTTTTGGCGGACTTGATGTATCTTCATATGATAAATATGAGGGCTCTTCCGTAATGGAAATGATATCCAGACGAGGTGGGGTTGGTAAGGTAAGGAGGGAGGCATTTGTTTTTGAGAATTACTATAAGCCTTTTTTGAAGGCAGATAAAGATTCATCATTCTTTTACGCCTCCACTTTAAGAGGATATTTTAAAGGTTTATATGATGAGAGAGCCTTATATGACAGGTTAAAATCGGGATCTTACGAAAAATCAGAAATCAATATCTCGCCAAAAAAGATATATAAGTTCAGGGCTACATCCAATGATGATCTTTGCCGGTTTTTTGAGCGCGTACGGCCGGTACCAATTTCAGAAGGCCTTATAAGAATTGGCCGTAAGGGAGACGGGGGATACTTGGTTCCGAATAATCTGAGTGGTGTCGAGGCATGCTTCTCACCAGGGGTTTCGAAAGTAGCGACGTTTGAGGAGAATCTCACTATGTATGGTATAAAGTCATACATGGCAGATTACTCTGTGGAGAAACCGCCAGTCGATCATGATATGTTTTATTTTGAAAAGAAATATCTTGGTAATGTAAATGATGATATATACATGCGGCTTGAGGATTGGGTTTCGAGAAATGCTATAAATGTACATGCAGATTATATTTTACAGATGGATATCGAGGGCGGAGAATATCCTGTTATATTTGATACGCCTCTTTCTGTCTTTAAAAAGTTCAGGATTATGGTTGTAGAGTTCCATAATATGGGCATGTTGTTCAACAGGGATGCTTTTATGTTTCTGAAAGAGGTATTTTACAAGCTGTTAAGGGAGTTTAGCGTTGTTCATATTCACCCGAATAACTGTTGTGCCGTTATAACTAATGACAAGTATGATGTTCCTAACGTTATCGAATTTACTTTTTATCGAAGAGATTTTATCAAGCATGCACCGTCTGAGCTAAGCTTCCCTCATCCGTTGGATTCACCAAATGTTGCAAGCAAGCTTGATATAGTTCTACCGAAATGTTGGTGGTAGTTTTTCACTGTCAATAATGGTGGTATATAAAAATTATGCATTTGTCTTGATCAGTTTCTTAAGGTATAGAATTTTAATTTAAAAGATACTAAGCGATCTCCACAGATTCAAAGAGTTGTCTTATGCAGTTCATGTAAATAGACTGTTTGATAAAATTTGTGGTTGTTACTGATATGGCTCTTATATTCTCCTATGCTTTACCCCCTTTCGTTCTACCGCTTTTATAGAAAAAACCGATTCGCAGAGGCTCTTGCTTCCTTGCGTAAAGGGACCTGTGTTCGTTATTCTGACGAGCTTTGGGCATGCTATCGGCTTGGAATGTATTGTACTGTAAAAGAAAGCGGCAGGGCCGATAATCATTGGAAAGGCATTTTTGCCTCCTCGGTATCGTTAGCTGCATGCGGAAGTAACGTCGAGGCTGCCGATCTTGCCCGAAGACTGGTCAAGGGGCGGGTTAAAGACGGTCCCCGAACGCTGCTCGCAGATGCTTTAGCGCCATTTCTGCCGGAACTCTCTCTTGAATTGATTGAAGGGGCTACTGCACCCACAGGGTTTCAAGCTGCATTGTTATTGAACAATGGGAATAATATGGAGGCACGGAGTTTGCTTGAGAGGGCTTTGGAGAAGGGTGACGCAAGGCATAATCCGGAACTCTGCCTTTTTATGAGTAATGCGGAACAGGGCGACAATGAGCGGAAACTTGAGCGATTGAACGCTTTTCTCGATGTTTCAGCCTTGTCCCCGGTGGCACTTCGTGACCCCGATAAGGCGCCATGCCCGTGGAACATTCATTCGGCAGTGGAACTTCCCGGTATTGATGGGCCACTTGTGAGTGTGCTGATGACAGCTTACGAGAGCGCCAGGCATATCGATACCGCAATCAGCTCACTTATGCAGCAGACCTGGCGGAATATTGAGCTGATTATTATTGATGACGCGAGCACCGATAATACGGGAGATGTTGTGCGTGAGTGGATGGCACAGGATGCACGTATCCGGTACATTCGTCTGCCCTACAATGCAGGAACCTACGTTGCCAAGAACATCGGGTTGCAGTATGCCAAAGGGGAATTTGTTACCTGTCACGATTCCGACGATTGGTCTCATCCGTTGAAGATCGAACGACAGGTCAAGCCACTCATGAAAGACGGAAGCCTTGTTTGTACCATTTCGGACTGGATTCGCATGCAGGATGACGGGGTGTATTATGCGCGTCAGGTGTATCCTCTCGGACGCCTGAATCCCTCTTCGCCTTTGTTCCGTCGTCGGGAGGTACTTGATGTTTCCGGTGCATGGGATTGCGTTCGAACCGGTGCTGACAGCGAGTTTGCCGCTCGCCTGAAACTTGTTTTCGGGCGGAATGCCGTGCTGCGCCTCAGGCAGCCGCTGGCATTCGGCGCTCATCGTCCAGGTTCGCTGATGACTTCCCCGGAAACAGGCTACAGTTCTACCGGGATATCGCCTTCACGTCTGGCTTACTGGGAGGCATGGACCTACTGGCATATTGATACGCTGCGTGGAGGAAGAAAGCCGCAAATGCCACCAGGGTTGCTACAGCAGAGGCCGTTTGTTACTGATGAAAAACACATTGTACCTGACATCGTCATTCAAAATTGCCTGAATTGCTTGAGTGACAATCCGGTTCCCTTTACTGAAAACCCGCGTCATCAATCCCATAACCTGATTTCATGAAGTGGCAAAACTTTTTGCCATCGGCATTATAGACTGCATTGCCGGAATCCGGTGCTGCGCACATCTCTTTTGGGAAAACACGAAAACCTCCTGCCATGCCTTTTAAATTCGAAAGCCTTAACTGCCTTGCAGATGCGGATGTGACTACGGTATTTGATATTGCCCGCAAAACTATCGACATGCAGATCGATGCGCTTAAATCGATGCGTAACAGGCTCGATGATAACTTCCGGAAAGCTGTCGATATCATTCTGGATTCAAAAGGGCGTCTTGTCGTCATGGGTATGGGGAAGTCCGGCATAATCGGCAGGAAAATCGCGGCAACACTCGCCTCGACCGGTACGCCCTCTTTTTTCGTGCATCCCGGTGAAGCTTTCCATGGCGATCTGGGGATGATCCTTCCGGACGATGTGGTGCTGATGATATCAACCAGCGGCGAGACCGAGGAGATTATCAGGCTTCTGCCGTTCATGGAGCATCAGGATAATGTTGTCATCGCCATGACCGGAAAAATTCCCTCGACCCTCTCGAGGCATGCCGATGCGGTGCTCGATGTATCGGTTGAGCGGGAAGCGTGCAAGAACAATCTCGCACCGACCAGTTCAACCACGGCGACCCTGGTTATGGGAGACGCTCTGGCATCTGTTCTGGCGGAACTGAAGGATTTTCAGCCTGACGATTTTGCTCGCTTCCATCCCGGCGGCAGCCTTGGACGAAAACTTCTGACCAGAGTTTGCGATGTCATGCACCGGGAGAATTTGCCGGTATGCAATGCAGGAGATTCGTTTACGACAGTCGTGCAGACAATGACGAGAGGGCGGCTTGGCCTCGCCCTTGTTATGGAGAATGAATCGTTTTGCGGCATTATTACCGACGGGGACCTTCGCAGGGCTCTCGACCGGGGCGGAGACTTCATGGCGCTGCAGGCGTGCGGTTTCATGACGGGCAACCCGAAAACGGCAAGACCTGAAGAGCGGTTTTCCGATGCCGAAGAACGCATGCGGGCGATGAAAATCAACTCTCTTGTCGTGCTCGATGAACATAACCGCATACAGGGAGTTTTACAGATTTACGATCTGAAACCGGGCACCCCCGCCCTTTGACCCATCCTCTCCCCCAATACACCGTTATCGTTTTTACAACCTTTATGGCCAGGAATGCGTGATACACGCTCCGAATTATTGAGCCTGCCATCCGAAAACCGCATTGGCGTGTTTTCACGGGGTATCCTGCGCATTCCGTTTCTTGAAACGATGCTTGACAACAGGATTTGCCTGGCCGGAGGGTCATTGCAGACCCGTGTTTCGGCGATTGCCGGTTGGGGCAGAAAGCCCACGGCCACAAACGCGCGCAAGTATGCGGAAAAGCATGATCTTCCGTACATCGCACTTGAAGACGGATTCCTGCGTTCATGGGGGACAGGCGACCTTTTCCCCCCTCTGTCTGTCGTTATCGACCCTGAAGGTATCTATTACGATAGCACAAGGCCGTCGGCGCTTGAATCGCTGCTGAACGGCGACGCCGATATTCTGGAAGGCATTGAAGATGATGTGCACCATGCGCTCGCATTGATTCTCGAACACCGCCTGAGCAAATACAACCATGCCCCGGAACTCAGTGCGGGTATGCTTCGGGAGCATGACCGGAAACGGGTGCTGGTAATAGACCAGACCGCCGGTGATATGAGCATTTCGCTCGGGCTTGCCGGAGAACACACCTTTGCGGAGATGCTGACTGCTGCAAGAGAGGAAAATCCTGATGCTACGATCTATGTGAAAACACATCCGGAAGTCACTGCGGGCAGAAAACAGGGCCATTTTTTTCATGTCGGCAATGATGAACGGACAGTGGTGCTTCGTGAGGCGGTCAATCCGATAGGTCTTATCGGTGAAATGGACCGGGTTTATGCGGTAAGTTCGACGATGGGTTTTGAGGCGCTTCTTGCCGGCAAGCCGGTAAGCTGTTTCGGTATGCCCTGGTATGCGGGCTGGGGGGTTACCGACGACCGTAAATCCTGCAGCCGGCGTACCCGCAAGCGCTCTGTTGAGGAGCTTTTTGCGGCTGCATATTTTCGTTATGCCCGTTACCTCGATCCGCTTACGCATCAGAGAGGGAGCATTTTCGATGTGATAGACTGGCTGCTGCGCCAGCGAAAGATGAGTGAACGATATTCCGGCCGAATGATCTGTAATGGCTTCCGCAGATGGAAGGCTGCCAATGTTGCACCGATGCTCTCCCTGAACCCCCGGAACACGTTTTTTGTAAAAGATATTACCGATGTCCGGAAAATGCAGCCCTTTCCAGGGGACGCTCTTGTGCATTGGGGAAAAAAAGGCGTGGATGGGTTGGGCGAACTGGCTCTGGAGAGCGGAGCCCGCAGGCTTTGCATGGAGGACGGATTTGTTCGTTCTGTAGGGCTTGGTTCCGATCTGGTGCCGCCCCTTTCCCTGGTGCTCGACGAGCGGGGCATCTATTTCGATCCGTCACACCCCTCGGATCTCGAACATATTCTCAATACGGCAGCCTTCAATTCCGATGAACTTGCCGAGGCGGAGACGGTCCGCAGTTTCATGGTCGAAAATGGAATTACAAAGTACAATATCGAGCGGCGCGATTCGCCTGCCTGGCTTGCAGAAGGCAAACGGGTTGTGTTTGTGCCCGGCCAGGTGGAGGATGACGCGTCGATCAGGTTCGGATGTAACGGGGGGGTTACAACCAATATTGAGATCCTGTCCGCTGTCCGGAAATCGAAACCCGATGCATTTATCGTTTACAAGCCGCATCCGGACGTGATGTCGGGGAACCGCAAAGGGTATGTACGCGGAGGACGGGTTGAACAACTGGCCGATCACGTCGAAACGACGCTTTCGGTGGTGAGCTGCATCGAAGCCGCTGATGAGGTTCACACCATGACTTCCTTGTCGGGATTCGATGCTCTTTTGAGAAACAAGGCTGTGGTTACCTACGGTATGCCGTTTTATGCCGGATGGGGCCTTACCGATGATTGTGCCACCGGGCCATCGTTCCAGAGACGCCGCAGGAAGTTGCGCCTGGAAGAACTGGTTGCCGGGGCTTTGCTGCGTTATCCGCTTTACTGGGATCGCGATTTGTGTGGCTATACGACTTGCCGGGCGGTGCTCTACCGTATTACGGAGCAGCGCAATGCGCTTGAAGCGTCAGGCAGTCTTGAAAAAATCCGTTCAGGATACGTTCGAAGACAATTACGAAAGCTGTCGATTCTTCTTAATACAACCCTGTCGGATCATGATAATAAAGGGTATTGAGGCTTTTTCAGGAAAACGCGTTCTCCTTTTGCAGGGGCCGGTTGGGCCGTTTTTCAGACGTCTCGCAAGCGATCTGCGAAATGTAGGAGCCGATGTGTTCAAGGTGAATTTCAATGCAGGCGATTGGCTTTTTTACCCCAAAGAGGCTATAAACTATCGCGGCAGCATGGAGGCGTGGCCCGCTGAAATCGAACGGCTGGTGACTTCGCTTCACATCGATGTGGTGTTTCTGTTCGGTGACTGCCGTCCAATCCATCGTGTGGCCCATGAGGTTGCCCTCCGCTTTGACATCGAAATCGGCGTGTTTGAAGAGGGGTATATTCGACCGAATTACGTGACCCTTGAGCGGTCTGGTGTGAACGGCTATTCACTGCAGCCCAATACTCCCGAGTACTATATCAGGAACCGTCCGATCGAAGTCCCGAAAGAGAAGCAGTTGGGAAAAACTTTCTGGCCAATGGTGCTCTGGGGGTTCCTGTACTTTACCGTCGGCGGTCTCGGAGGTCTGTTTTTTCCCCGCTACCGTCATCACCGGCCACTGACTGTTCTGGAAGCGTTTCCCTGGATTCGATCGGTCTGGAGGAAGTTTTGGTATTCGATGAAGGAAAAAGGAGTGCTCGATGAGCTGACGGAGATATGGAACAAGCGTTTTTTCCTGGTGCCGCTGCAGGTTCATAACGATGCCCAGATCACGGAACATTCCCGATATGCCGATATCGAGGCGTTCATACACGATGTTATCGCATCGTTTGCCCGTTATGCTCCTGATGATACGGTGCTTGTGTTCAAGCACCATCCTATGGACAGGGGATATACGGATTATTCTGTACTGATCCGGCAGGTCAGTGAACGGAAGAAACTGGGTGGTCGAGTGTTCTACCTGCACGACCAGCATTTGCCGACACTGCTCAATCACGCCCTTGGCGTAACGGTGATCAACAGTACCGTGGGCCTTTCTGCCATTCACCATGGCGTACCGACCAAAGTGTGCGGTTCGGCCATTTATGACATGGCAGGACTGACGAGCCGCAAGAGCCTCGACCGGTTCTGGAGCACTGCGCAGAGCGAGCTGCCGGATGCTGCGCTCTATGGCCGGTTCAGGGAATACCTGATTGCGCACACACAGCTCAACGGCAGTTTTTACAAGGCGATGAACGACACCGGACTGCAAAGCGGTCTGGTCTGGAGTGCAAGCGCACAGCGTCCTGAGCAGCAGTGGATTCCGGTTGGGAACGTTGCCGTCGGCATCCCTCAGGTTCGACTACTCGTTGAAAGCGAGAAGATGGTGCGAGAGATGCGAGTACGTGCCAATCGTCCCGTAGTGGTGCAATAGATGGTTCAGTTACAAAAGCAGAGGATGCATAACGTGCAGAAAAATACGGGGCGACTCATTATCGATGCCGGGGTAGAGCGGTTCCGGGTTTTTACCGTTGCATCCGACGGTACGGTCAGTGAGCGACGGACGTGCTGTTCTGCCGATGGGGCTGATGTTGGCCTGTTCCCTTCGTCGGCAGATGCGTCAATACCGGTTTATCTTACCGGCAACTTTTCAGGACTTGCCCGGCAGTATTGGCGGCATGGACGGCAGCTTCCTGCAATGGCGGTCAAGTGGGCTGCGCTGGTACGCTCAAGTGGCGGAAAATCTGCGGGGCTGATAGAGCTTTCGGCCTCCGGTTACACGATAATAGGGGTGGGAGAGGATGGGAGGTTGAAAGATGACCTTCTGGTGACGCATCCACGATGCGGGGCTGGTGTGGGGTTCAATATCGACAGGGTCTTATTGAAACTCGGTTTTCGAAGAGAGCAGGTTGACAACCTGCTCTCTTCATATCAGGGAGAATCAGGAGCCTCCTTGCGGCAGAAATTGCCTGTTCGAGCCGACCGTTGCGGCGTCTTTGCTTCTTCTGCGACGATTTCGGACAAGAACCAGGGTGTGCCGCTGCATTATGCACTTGCCGTGACGTTGAAGTCGGAGGTCGTGAAAGCATGCTGCCATATGCAGCAACCTTTCGAGAGCGTCTGGCTGGCGGGAGGTGTGTTTGAGTGGCAGTTTTGCAGAGAGTGTGCCGATGATTATTTGCGGGGTATCGGGGTAAGGCGGGTGCTGCATGACAGCGATGACCTGTTGATGCTCAATGGTGTTTTGCACCTTCTCGAAAAAGGGGATGTGCTGCCTTCAGCCGAAGAACCGGAGGTTGTGCCGGAAGCCGTCCGTCATTCTTTTCCATCGTTTCCCGATCTGTTCAGGCGGCTTGCAGACGACCATCGGTATCTTCGTCTGGAGATCGATTCCGTGGATGGGGTACTGTTTGAGGATGAGCCGGTGTTTCTTGCAATCGATGCAGGTTCTACCATGGCGAAGGTGATCGTTACTGCCGCTGACGGCAGTCGGGTGCTCTATAAGGGGCTGTTCACCAACTCCCGTGATACGCTCGAGACTGTCCGGACGGTGTTTGCGAGCCTGCAGGAACAGGGCGTTTCGGAGTTGAGGGTGCTTATGCTTGGTCTGACCGGCAGCGCAAGGTATCAGCTTCGCCAGGCGTTGCTTGCCGTATATCCGGAACTTGCCGGACGGATTGCCGTGCTGGTTGAAAATTATGCCCACGCGCGCGGCTCCATAGAGCTTGCCCGGGAGCATCTGGCGAGATTGCGGCGGTTTGGAATTTCGGATATCGATGATCGAAACTGCATTGTTGTGGATGTCGGGGGGGAGGATACGAAGATATCGCGTATCGATCTGGCAACGGGGGAACTTCTCGATAACGCCATGAACAACAAGTGTTCTGCCGGAACAGGCAGCTTGCTTGATACCCTCGTCGCATTGTTCCGGATACCGGATATCCGGACGGCTGCCGATATGGCCATGCATGCAGAAAAGGCATATGCCCTGAATGCCACCTGTGCCGTTTTTCTGCTTGAGGATGCCCGTTTTCTGCAGGCAAAAGGGTACGGCAAACCGGAAATCCTTGCGTCGTCGGTGTGGACGGTAGTTGAAAATATGTCGAGAACGCTATGGAAGCAGATCGCTTTTCCGGAGAACGCCATTGTCCTGCTGCATGGTCAGACCATGCAGAGCGATCCCCTGCCTCTGGCCGTTGCCGAGCGGCTGCAGCAGTTATGCGGAGGAAGCGCCTATTGCCTTGTTCCTCCCGATCCGGGTTACAGGGCCTGTTTCGGCCTGGTTGCAACCATGGTTCCCGATGCAGCCGGCTCTCCGGTGGCTCTGCCGTTGTCGCGCTTTACCGGAAGACAGTTCGAGAGGAAGATTGTCGAGTGCCGGGGAGCGGCATGCGGCGATTCTGCTGCTCGATGCAACAGGACACGGCTGCATGGGAGCGGCGCCGAGGGTGAGAATATCTCGTTTTTACTGGGCGGCTGCAGTGCGGTCAACGATCTTGGAGGAGATCGTGCCGATGCAAGGAAAGCAAGGGCGTCAAGGGATCTGTATGGTGAGATCTGGAAGTTTATCGCCGATCGTAATCCGGTTTCTACGGCCGGAAACCGTCTGGTAATTCCCCGCAGTTTTGCGGTTTCGGAGTGGGGCGTTTTTTTTGCGGAGCTGTTCCTTCCCTCTGGTATTCCGGTGCATCTCGATCGGGTTGTCGAGGAGGATATTCAGCGAGGGAGAGCGTATTTCCAGATAGATACCTGCGCACCCCATATCGGCGCCGTTGGCCAGATGCTGCGTCTTGCAGAGCAGCCTCACGGCATGATTCTGGCGCCGCAGATCGAGTTTCTGCCTCTGCGGGGGGGATCGCTCGGCCGTACCTGTACCATCAATCAGGGTGGGTTTGCCGTTGCCATGGGTATAGCACAAACCGTCGTTCCCGGCTGTCGCGTGCATCTTTTTCATGTTGACCTGAAGATGCCGAATCAGGAGATGCTGGCCCATAAATTGTACGGGAAGCTGCAGACGGTTTACGATTATTATGGTGTTGCCGTCGATTTTCACGAGTTCAGCGAGCGGGTGCGCAGGGGAATGCATGCCTGGATGGAACTGCGTAGGGATGCCGCCGATTTTGCGGTTGCTTCCGCACGGGAAGCTCTCGATGCGGGTGATGATATCGCGCTGGTTCTCGGCCGGGAATATATTCTGAATCCGGGGGTGTATGACAGTCATGTCGGGCGTCTTCTCCGGGATAAGGGTATGGCCGCGATACCGGCTTATCTGCTCGATGTGGAGTGTGATCCCGATTATAATTATATCTACTGGCGCAATGCCCATCAGCTTGCAACGCTGGCAGCAGCGGCGGCTGAAGGCGCCGTGCACCGGGTTGTCCGGCACCCCGGCATGAAAGAACTTTTACGGGAAAGGGAGGATGACGGAGGGAGGCTGCTGCCTTTCGTTCAGGTTTCTACTTTTCTCTGCGGTCCGGACAGTGTCACCAATCCCCTGATCGAGGAACTGGTTAAACAGAGGCCTTACCTGCGTATCCAGTCGGATGCGGCCATAAAGGAGCTTGCTCACCTTGAAAACAGGATGAGCACCTATGTCAGGCAACTGGCCGATTCGGGCGGTTTCAGGTTCACTTTCGGGGATCAGGTTTTCGATGTTGCGCTTCTTCAGTCGCTTGTTCATGAAGATGCCCCTGATCCCGAAACCGATGTTATCGCGTTTCCGACGCTTTCCGATAACCGGATGCTGGTTTCGGTTCTGAGAGGTGCAGGCTTTACCTGCATCGACAACTATTCCGAAAATTATCGTTTGACCGAGGCCATTGCCCGCGGGCGTGCTGTTGCCGGTGATGCGGTCTGTGCGCCCATGGCGGCGGTATACGGCGATGTCTTGTCCCTTGTGGAGAGGTTTCGCCACCTCCGCATTGCCGATCCGGCGTTTGCCGGTAAGAGCCGGCTTCTGATTTTCAATAACAAGGGGCTGGGACCGTGCAGGCAGGGCCAGTATGTTGAAATACATAAGCTGTTTCTTTATCAGGATGACCTGAAGTCCGGGAGAGGAAGCAGTGCGGACGATGCTATCGTTCGCTTTCTGGTCAGTCATGAAAATAAAGGGTTCAATGCGGCTTTTCCGCAGTGGGTTTTTCTTCGTGGTATACAGAGCGTGGTTCTGCAGGGCGTGTTGCATCAGCTCTGGGCCGACGGAATGGCGAGATGTTGTTCTGGTGAAGAATCCGGAGGGTTTCAGGCTGCTTTTGACATCCTCAAGCAGGAACTGAACACGGTATTGCAGAAAATGAAGCCTTCAGCAGCAGCCGAGCGCTGGATTTCGCGTTACGGCAAAACGGGGGGGATCGGCCTGGGAGTCAGGTTTTTTGCCTATGGTTTTCATCACAACGATCTTGTGCCGCGGCTGCGGAAATTTCGCCAGGAGTGGTGTTCTCGCCCCAAACCGGACAACCCGGTACGCATCCATATCGATGGGGAAGTATACATGCGTTCGGCCCAGTTCGAGGAGCTTCATCGCGAAATCGTTCGTTTGACGGGGTTTGGCAGGGTCGAGATTACCTATACGCCGGTCTGGTGTTTTCTCGACTACAAACTTGCCGGTATGATGCTGCGTGCGCGTGAGGCGATCCAGGAGAGCAGAGAGGAAATAACCCGTTCTTCCGATCCGCTTTTTCAGAAGAAGCGCCGGGATTTTCTTCATAAAAAGCTGAAACGGATCTATGCCGTTGCCGGAACGGAAAAAGCCCTCAGGCATATACTTGCAGGACCTCTTTACCGGGCGGCGGGCCTTGATATGCCCGAACCGATGTCGAAAATACTTGAGAAGGCAAAGGCGGTCGTTTCTACACAGCGTCCCGGCGGTGAATTGATGCCGTTTATCGGAGAAGCTGTCCTGAAGCTTGCAAAGGGATATGATCTTGTTCTCAATGTCGCTCCCGAAGGTTGTATGGTTTCATCCATGGGAGAGGCTCTTGCAAGCTCGATCCAGCGTGCCTGTCCGGATGCTTCCGGCAAGGTATTGCCCCTGTTTTCACAACAGGGTGATATTCAGCGTGAACAGCTTGAGCTGGTTCTCCTGCGCGCTCTCGGACCGGACTTCCTGATTCGACGGGATGT
>NZ_JBAWHG010000043.1:0-9118 GCF_049593655.1 Chlorobium sp. | reverse complement strand
CCGCTATCTCGTTATCGTAGATCAGCGTATTGAGCGCAAGGTACGACTTCGCTCCATGTTCGCTGCAGGCTTTGGCAACTTCGGGCAACTCCTCCGGAGTGAAGCTGCGGCTCGACGCGCGCATGTTGTACCCTTCGGCGCCGAAGTACACCGCGTCGGCTCCCGCCTGCAGGGCAGTGCGGAGGCAGGTCCAGTCGCCTGCCGGGGAGATGAGTTCTATGGCGTTGTTCTGCATGCTGTGGTGTTGAATTTAGGGGATAATAGCAAAATGATCGGGGTTATTGTAACTTTTGAGGAGTAAGAAGTGGATGGGTCGGACAATATTCATCCACTTTTCAGGAAGTTGCAGCCAACGCGGCACTCACGCTCATTGCTGTGGCCTGCGCATTGCTTGATCGCCAGATTTCTGTGCTTGCGCAAGCGTTCGAAAGCGAAGGGGGATTCACCGGGAGACTGTACCGCGTGCGTTCTTCGCGTCTTCGCAACCAGTAGCCCCTTTCTGGAGATGTTGTGTTATTTTCCTGTATAACATGTACATTGATTGCATTACGGAAAGCATAAAACAAGGAAAACGGTCTATGGACGAACGCCTTACAGGGAAACTTCTCTTCACGTTCTCGGCCGCGCTGCTCCTGGCCGAACTGGCTATTGCGGCTTTTGGCGGTATGGACGCCGGCTGGATGCTGCTCGCGTTTTTCGTGTATGTCGGGTGTTCCGGCATGCTTTTCGCCGGCGGCATGATGCGCGAGGGCGACGGTTCGGCAATCGAATCGGTTTCCATGCGAAGGGCCCGCGCCATGCGTGAGGACGGGATGAAGGATCTTCTCGAAGGGTACGATGTCGATGAGGAGTTTCTCGGCAGGAGGAGCTCGAAGCCGAAAGCAGGGAGTGCCGGAGGCGGGCTTCCGCCTGTGCATCTCGAACAGGCGATACGGGCTCATGCCGATCTTTTCGGGGGGCTTGACAAACTGCATGAAGCGCTTGAACGGCTTGACGAGCAGGCTTTTCTGCAGCTTGCCCGTAAAGCCGATATCGAGGGTGTGAGCCGGGTCGAGGTTATGGAGAAAATCCGGGTGATGGCATCGGGCGAAAAGGATGACCTTTCCGAAAGCGTCTGCCGTTCGCTCGACGATACCATCAAGGCGTTCGCGCTCGATCGGGGCAGTTTCGACGATTATATCAAACGTTGCATGACCTCTCCGGATCGCAGCGACGATTCCGGCGATGACGGATTTTCCGTCGATCTCGATATCGCAGGGCTTTCGCAGGGCAGCAGCGCTCCGCCGACCGACTGGTCCCACGATCCGAAAGCCATTTTCGCCAAGCTTAAAAAGCCCGGAGCGAGACCGTGAGGCATTCCGGAGTGCAGCCCCTCGGAGGGGCGAAGTTCAAACTCTACTGTAAATTGCAGCAAAAAAAGTATCGCGACGGCGAAGGGCTTTTTCTTGCCGAAGGACTTCGTACGGTCAGGGAGCTGTGCGGCAGTATTCCTGACGGTAACATGCTTCAGGCGCTGCTTTTCAGGGAAGGAGAGCCGGAAGCTGCCGTTTTCGACCGGACTTTTCCCGGAAAGGTTTTTACGCTTACCCGGAAAGAGTGCGCCCGTCTTGCCGAGACCGCAACTCCTTCGGGGATTTTCGGCGTCTTCCGCCAGCAGCCAGCCTCAGCGTCCCGCTTTGCAGGCGGTGAAGGCAACTCCTTTCTTGTTGCGCTCGATGATGTGCAGGATCCCGGCAATGTGGGCACTATTCTGAGAACCGCAGCATGGTTCGGGGCCAGCGCCCTTATCTGCAGCACAGGTACGGCCGACCGATACAACCCCAAGGCGGTGCGCTCTTCGGCGGGCAGCATCTTTGCTTTTCCGCATTACGGGGTCGCCTCTCTTGAATCGGAACTGCGGAGGCTTGCCGATGAGGGTTTCTCTATTGTCACATCTTCGCTCGATGGCCGCGACTTCCGTGAGTTTGCCTCATGGCCGGAGAAACAGGTGCTGGTTATCGGCAACGAAGCCAACGGCGTCAGCCCTGCGGTGCAGGCCCTTTCGCACCGGCTCGTGAAAATACCCCATGCCGGAAAAACTCCCCGTGTCGAATCGCTCAATGCATCGGTTTCGGCGGCCATACTGATGGAGCGCATGGTGCTGAGGTAGGCTCGGGGCTTTTTCTCTTGTTTGTGTGTATTCTGTCGTGATGACGCTCGACAGGGATGCGTAGCTGTGTGGGGATACCTCATAACGCCCCGGCGCATTATGGTGGGGCTACCTGGAGGTGTTGAGGCAGCAGGCAGGATAGAGGGGGAATCAGTTGTTGCTGTTTTCGACGGCTGCCGGGAAGGAGTCGCCGGCCTGCATGTGGTCAGCAGGCCGATGGATGTTCACAGAGGCCCTCGATCCGGGGTTATGCCTTTTGTTTCGAAGAGCCGAACATGTCCAGAGCCAGGACCAGCCCCATACCGGCGAGAAGGCCGCCTATTATGCCGAGCAGCAGATACGTTTTCATATCGGGAGAGTCCTGGGCAGGAGGGGGCAGCGCTGGCGAAATGATCGCTATCCTTCCTGAATTCGACGCTACCTTGATGCGTGCTTCATCGAGTTTTTCTTTCAGGAACACAAGGGTCTTGTTGGCGACTTCAAGATCGAGCTTCAGCCGGGCATAGGTGATCTGTTTCTGCGGGAGCTGGTTCAACTGTTCCTGATACTGGTTTCTCAGTTTCAGGTATTCCTGTGCGCTGTTGTCAAGTTCGGCAAGCCGGATGCTTGTCTGCATTCTCGTTGCGATCTGGTCAAAGCGGTACTTCTTTGTGTTTTCCGTGCTGGCCAACTCCCCTGCTATTTTCTGTCGCGTGATCTTGTCGTATTCAACTTTCGCGGCGTTCAGCCTGCTCAACGCGATTTTTGTTTCAGGGTCATCAGCTCCCTTTTTCATGAAAAGGGCGATATAGTCGTTCTGTTTTTCCAGGATGTTCTTATGGATGGACCGCAACTGCGCGTTGATGCTCGCAGTCAGGTTCTGGCTGTAGAGCAGTTCTTCCTCGGACAGGCGGCTTCCCACGAACGCAAGCTGTTTTTTCAATATGTCGGCCTGTGCCTTGTTGTTGTTGTATTCGGTTTCTGCTTTGCCGAGTGCGTCCTGTATAGCCTCGACGTTTCCGTTTTCTTCGTAGATCTCCCGGTTTTCCATGAAGGATGCAAGTTGCTTCTCGATGGCGTTCACCTTGCTTCGCTGCTGTACGATCTGCTGCTCTATGGTTTTGCTGAGCGAGATGTCCTGGGATGCGCTCCATTCGTCGTCCTTAACCTGATAGGTTTTGCACAATGAATTGGTCAGCAGGGCGGCTTCGGTTGGGGAGGAACTCGATGTCGATACGTTGATCAGATTGGTACCCCTGACGCCCTCGGCGTTCACACTGCTCAGGAGCCTCAATGCAATGTCCCGGATTTCTTTTTCGGAAAGCGGAGCGTTTTTGCTCTTTTTGCCGAAAAGCTCAAGCGGCCGTTGCTGGTTGTCGCCATTCATCAGCGATCGGACTGTTTCGGCTGCGAGCGGATAGGATTTGAGCAGCTCGATGTCGGTTTGAAGGGTAGACTGGGCGTCGCCTGAGGTCTGTTCGCTGATCAGTTTATCCTTGTCGGGCGCCTTGACCATGATGACAGCCTGCGCGCTGTAGACGCGGGGCGTGATGTAGTAATAGCCGAAAGCTGCAGCGGTTGTGACCACCAACGTTGCAAGAATGATGAATTTTCCCTTCCACAGCTTCGGCAGCAATGCGCGGAAATCCGTTTCAGGCTTAACGGTTATCAGGTCGACCATAGAGGGGACTCCATTTTAATCGGTAAAATTAAATATAGACGTGCAAAGGGCGACGAAGCGGACTTCGATTATTTTGTTATTGCATAAACTGATGCAGCGGTCGCAATAATGCCTATAACCGTCGCAAAATCAATTCCTTTGCTTTTAGGGATGATGATGGTGTCGTTTGGCTGCAGGGCTATCAGCATCGACCGGTCACCGGTTTTGGCGTACCTGTCGAGATCGATCAAGTAGGTCATTTTGCCGTTCTCGTCAGGAAAGGAGCGGTTGATACGTATCTTTTTCATGTTTGCCTCGTTCGTCGGCCCCCCGGCAAGCGAGATCAGTGTCGAGATGTCGGCTCCTTCAGGGATGGTTACCTGGCCCGGACGTCCCACATTGCCCCATACGTTCACGTTCATGAGGATGTTGCCGCTTGCATCCGGGAAGTAGTTTGTCGTCTGGTATGGCGTAGACCCGTATCCCGTTGCTCCGGCGGATGGCTGTGTCGGCACGGGAGAACCGGTGGATTCGAATGGTGATGCCGCAATGGCTGTTATGGTGAATACGGGCATCATCAGAGCCTGAACGATGAGGATACTGGATACGACCCTTTTCAGTAAATTGTTCATAAACCGATTCCTTGCCGTTTTTGATGTAAAGTCTCGAACACTCCGCTTCAGGGCGGACTGTTACTTTAAACTTTCAAAGTTCAATGAAATTGATAGGGGCTGCAACACTAAATATAATAAAAAGGTCACTGTTTTCTTGTGCTCGAATATAATACAAATTCAGATGCGCCGGAATACCATTTTTCCTGATAGTGCAATTTTAGTGCAATTCATTGTCATAACAGTATGATACCGTTCAGCAGGTATCCGGTTGCTGTGTGTTTATGGGATGCGGGTATGTGCAAAGCGGCAACCTTGTTTATGGTGTCCGTATTGTCTCGATTTTTTACGGTGTGTCCTTGTTTGTCTTGAAATGAGACGGCCCGGATGTTCCGTTTTTCATCGTTCCGGAACTATCTCCGAAATGTTCTTTTTCGGAATGCAGCAGCATCGGGAATTGGTGGGATATTACGCTGTTTTGTGTTTTTGTCGGCATGGTATTTGCAGTGTAATTTGCATATAACTTTGCCGCTATACGGCGAAACCTAACAAGATTTCCCCATGTTCCACTACCTGCTGATTTTTTTTCTGGGCATCTTTCTCGCCGCACTTTCTGCGGTTGGACAGATGGCTTTCGGGGCCACCGGTGACTTGCAATGGAGCCATTTTCTGATGACCTCTTTCGAACATGCGAGGATTTACGTCGTATCTCTTTTCGTGGCACACATCTCGATTCTTGGTCTTTCGGCTTCGGCAGGCAGGCTCAAGCTGCTTGACATGCCCGACAACAATCGCAAGGTGCATACCGAAGCCAAACCTCTGGTCGGCGGACTTGGAATCATTGCAGGCGTACTTGTCGCCATGTTTCTTTTTTTCCCGATAGCAAAGTATATCAGCCTTATCATATCGATTGTTCTGATACTTTGCGTAGGCGTGCTCGATGATCGTTTTGACATCAGTTTCAAGTGGCGCTTTATCGTTCAGATTTTCGCGACAGTGATCACCATACACTATTTTCCGGGTATGAATCTCAGGTCTTTCGGTAATCTTCTGGGATTCGGGCCTATCGAGACCGGTCTGCTGGTTGTTCCCGTAACGATATTCTGTACGCTCGGCGTGATAAACGCCCTCAACATGATTGATGGCCTTGACGGTCTTGCCGGTACAACCGCTCTTCTTGCCTTTATTACCTTTGCAGGCCTGGCATGGCTGAACGGCATGAATGCCTTTATGCTGCTCAGTCTGGCGTTCGCCGGTGCGCTTGCAGCTTTTCTGCGGTTCAACTGGCATCCGTCCAAGCTGTTTATGGGCGATGCCGGGAGTATGACGCTCGGTTTTGTGCTTGCGTTTTTTGCCGTGCAGTTGACCCAGAGGCCGGACAGCGTGGTTTCGCCTGTAGCCGCTCTTATCGTGCTGGCCATTCCTGTAACGGATACGCTTACCGTTATGGCCAGGAGAATGATGAACGGAAAAAGTCCGTTCGAACCGGACAAGACCCATTTTCATCATATTCTCAGGGATATGGGGTTTGGTCACGTGGGTGTGGTCAGGATAATAATGAGTCTGTCAGCGCTTTTTTCGCTGCTGGCCATTGTTGGAACTATCCTTCATTTTCCTGATTATGTACTGTTTGGAGTGTTTGTCTGCTGGTTTGTTTTTTATTTTATTTCTTCTGGCTCCAAAGGCGGTCTTTTTTCAGGCATCGAGTTGCTGAAGAGTTAAAACCATCCCCAGGACGTTCGAGGGTCAGCAGAGAGGTTCGACGGATAGATGAATTTACTTTTACGGATAGCGTGATGATGATATGGTTGCCTATATTACGTGAGACTTGTCTATCTTAAATCCCCCTAATCTGATGAAGAAAAAAGCCCTTATTACAGGTATTACCGGACAGGACGGTTCATACCTTTCCGAATTGCTGCTTTCCAAAGGCTACGAAGTCCATGGTATCATACGCCGCAGCAGCAGCTTCAATACCGGACGAATCGACCATATCATTCATGACAGCGGGTACGAAGGGCAGTTCTTTTTTCATCATGGCGATCTCACCGATGCAAGCAACCTGAACCGTCTTCTTGAAAAAATCCAGCCCGATGAAATCTACAACCTTGCGGCACAAAGCCATGTAAAGGTTTCTTTCGATATTCCGGACTATACCGCACAGGTGGACGCTCTCGGTACGCTGCGTTTTCTTGACGCCATCAGGGAGACCCGTATCAAGACCCGTTTTTACCAGGCCTCGACCAGTGAACTGTTCGGGAAGGTGCAGGAAGTTCCCCAGACTGAAAAAACCCCGTTTTATCCCCGTTCTCCCTATGGCGTCGCCAAGTTGTACGGATACTGGATCATTGTGAACTACCGGGAGGCATACGGGCTTTATGCCTGCAACGGCATCCTCTTCAACCATGAGTCTCCCAGACGTGGGGAGACCTTTGTTACCCGCAAGATTACCCGTGCTGCAGCAAGAATAAAAGCCGGGTTACAGGAAAAACTGTTGCTTGGCAATCTGAATGCGAAACGCGACTGGGGTTTTGCGCCGGAATTTGTCGAGGGGATGTGGCGTATGCTTCAGCAGCCGGAACCGGATGATTACGTTCTGGCTACGGGAGAGACGCATACGGTGAGGGAGTTTGCTGACCTTACCTTCAAAGAACTTGACATCGAGCTGGATTGGGTTGGCAGCGCAGCTGATGAGCAGGGAATAGACAGAAGAACAGGTAACGTGCTGGTAGCCATCGATCCGGAATACTACCGTCCTACCGAGGTTGAATTACTTATCGGTAATCCTGCCAAAGCGAAGAAAATGCTTGGCTGGGAACCTGTAATAAAGTTCGAGGAGCTCGTTAAACTCATGGCCCGTTCTGACTGGGAGAAGGTACAGAGAAGGGGTTTCTGAATTCAGGAACGCTCTCAGTGTATCGTATGCGTTTTGTTTTCGTTAGATGAGTTTCTTGTGAGAAAATATTTGGGGAAGATTATATGGATAATATTGTCGGCAATATTACCAAACATGTCCGTTTTCGTCTTATAGATGCTGGAGATGCTGATTTTGTGCTTGATTTAAGGACAGACCCTGTCAAGAGTCGTTTTATTTCATTTACTGAAAATGATATCGATGCGCAAAAGAAGTGGATCGCTTCCTATAAAGAGAGGGAAAAGGAAGGGTTGGAGTATTATTTTATTATCGAGGATTACAAGTCAAAGAGGTATGGCACTCTCAGACTTTACGATTTCAGGGGCGATTCTTTTTGCTGGGGCAGCTGGCTGATGAAACAGGGGAGCCCTTATTATGTTGCGATAGAGTCTTCTTTCATGGCTTGTGAAATCGGTTTTTACCTGTTGGGTTTCTGTAAATCCCATGGTGATGTCAGAAAGGGCAACGATTCCGTGCTGAACTATCATCTCCATTTCGGAGGGGTTATCACGGGCGAGGATGAACTGAGTTATTATCTCGGCTATACGAGAGAACGGTACGAGGAGATTAAAAAAAAATGCATGCGCTTTTTTTGCTGATCCGTTTTTTTTGAATATCTGAACGGTATGAAATCATTTAATGAAATGATATGCTGAATCGTGACAGTGTCATTTATGTCGCAGGACATAATGGTATGGTAGGTTCGGCTCTCATGCGAAGGCTTGGGACATCGGGTTACACGAATCTGCTGATCGCAGGGAGGCGTGATCTCGATCTGACGGATCAGCGCGAGGTTTTTTCCTTCCTCAGGCATCACAGGCCAGATTATGTCGTTGTCGCTGCGGCAAAAGTGGGAGGTATCGTCGCCAACAACACCTACCGGGCCGAGTTCATTTACGAAAACCTCCAGATAGAGGCGAATCTTGTTCATGGTTCATATCTCGCAGGGGTTAGAAATCTGCTTTTTCTTGGCTCTTCGTGCATCTATCCGAAATTCGCTTCTCAGCCGATGCCGGAGGAGTGCCTGCTTACCGGGGAGCTCGAGTACACCAACGAGCCTTACGCCATCGCCAAAATAGCCGGCATAAAGCTCTGTGAAAGCTACAACCTGCAGTACGGCACGAATTATCTGTCGGTCATGCCGACCAACCTCTACGGCCTGAATGATAACTTTGACCTTGAAAAATCACACGTGCTTCCCGCCATGCTTCGCAAGTTCCATCTTGCAAAGTGCCTGATGGACAATAACTGGCCGGCAATCAGATTCGATCTCGACAAATACCCTGTGGAAAATATTGATGGCTCGGCTTCCGCTGAAGCTATTGCCGGTGTACTGGACAGGTACGGTGTTTCGCTCAGAGGCGACGGCGTATCGATGGTCAGGCTCTGGGGTACTGGAAAGCCGCGTCGAGAGTTCCTTTACAGCGATGACCTTGCCGATGCCTGTGTTTTCATCATGGAAAATGTCTCGTTTTCCGATTTATGTGGTGAACGCTCGGCGGAAGTGCGCAATACCCATATCAATATCGGCACAGGAGAGGATATTTCGATTGGCGATCTTGCCGCTATGATCATGCGAGTTACCGGCTTTACTGGCGTTTTCAGCTTCGACGCATCGAAACCTGATGGAACCCCCAGAAAGTTGCAGGATGTGGAAAAACTCAGCCGGCTCGGCTGGCGGTATACTGTTGCTCTTGAAGATGGGATTGGCAGAATGTACAAAGATTACGGTTCCTTGTGACCATGCAGACAGAGATTGTAAAGCATATGAAAAAAAGGTTGCCCAAGCTGATCGATTTGCCTAA
>NZ_JBAWHG010000042.1:0-5705 GCF_049593655.1 Chlorobium sp. | reverse complement strand
TGCCGCGAAGAGCGGGACATGACGCGCCGGAATACCCGCATCATCTCCTGCATGCTTTTTTGCCGTCACGCATGGGGGTGCCACCGCTTTGTTGCAAACGCTACAGAACGGAGCCTATCTGGTACAGGCCGAAGGCGGCCAATGCAAGGCCCGATATGCCGAGCAGATGCCGGGTTACCCTGGGGCCGAGTTTGCCTGAGCCGGAGCAAAGCAGTATGAATCCGGCAAGCGTCACGATGACCGCCATATAAAATCCCGCCAGCAACCCGATGCCGTTCAGCGGCGTTTCCTGCCATCCCGACAGCAGCAGTGGCCCTGTCACGAGGCTCCAGAAGAGGTACGGTCCGGGATTAAGCAGATTCACCAGTGCCGCCCGAAACAGATTCCACCCGACGCCGGATGCCGGGCTCTCCTGTACAGGCCGAAAATCCCTCCATGCACGGAAGGTGCCCGCTGCCAGATACAGTGCGAACAGACCTCCGGCAAACCGCAAAACCGGCAGCCACCAGGCCGGCAGCCGGCTCAAGGCAAACAGGACGATAACGATCACCGGACCGTCACTCAATAGGGGAGCGAAGATCATGGGAAGGGTTTTCCGCCATCCCTGACGAAGCGTCTGCGCCATGAGATAGGCCTGAAACTGTCCCGGCTGCATGGCTGCGGCAAAACCGTATCCGATTCCCCAGATCAGATAAGTGAGCATACTCCTGAAATTCAGTTGACAGCGCCGAAGAAACTCCTTTGCACGCTGCAATATACGGGTAACCGGCGAGTTCCCGGGCTTCGGGAGATCACCGAAATCACTGCCGGGGAGACCTGGGGAGCATAGACCGGGGGAGTTTCGCCCCGGTTTATCGCAGAAGCAATCCCCGGAAAAACGCCGACGCATCGGCGAAGTGACACATTATGCGCAAAAACACTTGCCAAACACAAATATATTGATTTCATTTTACTGATGACCGTGCCTTGACCGTTAAGCGGTTTTCAATAAGTCCCCCCAGCCCCCAATGTAAGGATATACGGTATGCCTCTCTTTGAAGGATGGCCCTCTCGATTGCCGGTTCAGGGAACCGCGGGCTTGCCTTGCCGTTTCGTTGATGGTCCGGAGGAGAAAAAACCAAATTCGCCGGTCAGCCGGTGCGGCATCGTGTCTTGTTTTCTCAACCAATAACGAAAGGAGTACTCAGCATGGCCAAGAAAGCAGCCGTTCAGGTCGGCCTGTTTCCTCTCTGCTACGACATCGGCGGCGGAAAACCCGGCGCTCCCCTGTTCAGGGTCAGCCTGAGCGTCTATACGCCGGGCAAGAGTGTCAACGGCGTGGGGCACATCACCCAGACGACCAGTCCGCCCCTCGATATCGGCACGAACCTTCACGGCGAATTCACCTATATGTGCGTCATGCCGAAAAGCTGCCACATTCTCATTACCGCCACAGGCTATCCGATCGTCAACTGGCCGAAAGGAGGCGGTGTCGGACCGGTCCTGCAGCCCAATGCGGATCTGCGCATGGTCGTCACCGACGACTGGGAATCCGGAACTGCAACCTTCAGGTATCTCGACGCGAAAGGCAACTGGCAGGAGGTCGAGGACGCTCCTGTCCGGATGGTTCCCTGCAACAACAAAACGGAGAAATAAGATCATGATGAAGAGCGAAGGCATTCTCCTGAACAGCCACTTTCTCAACCGGATGAAGGTTGGCGGCGAATCCGGATGGTTCTACAGGGACAACAACTCCGCATCGACAGGTTACACCTGGAGCTGCATTCCTGACAACTCCGGGGTGTACGAGATGACCGAAGAGGTGGTGCTGCATGCATCCACTCCCGCTGTCGGAGTGCCGGGAGCGATCATCTGGAAGTTCATGGCCGTGCGTGCAGGCAAGGGCACGGTGCTTTTCGAACTTCGTGCTCCCGGTAGCGGCGAGGTGGTCGAGCGCATTGCCGTTACCATCGAGGCTTCGAAGTAGTCCTGTGCCCGCAGGGCATTCGGGATAGTTATGAAAAAGCCTGCACGGATGTTTTTGCAGGCTTTTTCTTTTTCGTTCGCCATTTTTTTTGCGCATGTCCGGTTACCTGATCAACCTTCCCGCCGGTAAAGCTGGCGGATAATGTATGCTGTTCATAACCATGGCCATTCTCGATGCAATCATTGAAACCGAATTTCGCTACTGTTCGGCAATGGGAGCCAGGCTCCTCAGATTGCCGAACTCGGTTCGGGCAAGCGACGACCGCATTCCGGAGCGGGCTGCATATAACTACGTATTCATTTTGAAAGACGCCCCTCTTGATGAGGCGGCAGCTATAGTCAGAGAAGAGTTGCGCTGCTCCGGGCAATCGGGCTCGCCGCATGCCAGCATAGTGTTTCATCCGGAGAATCAGCACTGGCAAGCGATCGGGGAACTCGAATCCCTGGCGTATTCTGCCAGGTACATCATGGTTCTTTCTCTGCCTGAGCCTTCGGAACCGCTGCCGGACGAACATTGCCGGATATTGGGAACCGGTGACCTTGAAGCTTTGCGTGCGTTCGAATGTCATATGTATGCAGCAAGGGGCGCTGCATACGCAAGACGTCAGACGGAAATCAAGCTGGAGATCTACACAAACAGGAAAGAGTTCGATCTGCTGCTGTATGCGTTCGAAGGCCGCGTTGTTGGAGATGTGGAGCTGTATACCGACAACGGTATCGTGAAATTCGACGATTTCAAGGTTCAGGAGGATTATCGGCAGCGGGGGTTCGGCAAAAAGCTTCAGCGTTTTGCACTGTCGAGGGCCAGCCGGAACGGAGCCTCCCACCTTTACGCGATTACCGATGACGACGGATTCGTCAGGGAAATGTACAGGAAGGACGGTTTTGTTGCCGTCGGCATCCTGCACACCTTCCGTAAATAAGCTGCCGTCATGGAATGACGACTTATGAGAACATTGTGACAATTCGTATTAAACAGTAAATGGGACTGCCGTTACTGAAATGCAAAAGGGGAGGCTGAGTAATAGATGTTCAATCGCCAACATGCCGCTTAAAGCTCTGCAAATTATTTGTTTACAGAGCTTTTTTATTTGTTTTGAAATAACCGGAAGGCGCTGAAACTCATACCAATTCTGTCTGTTTTGTATTGTACATATGACGTGAAAGTAATGGCTGGCCTGGTGATGCCCATTGCAATCCCTGACGAAATACGTATGCGCCGGGATTTCATTTACTGCGAGTCTTTGCTCCTTTTATTTGATATTGCAATGATTGGCCAACATCCGGGATTTGGCATTCGGGAGCAAGTCGGTACCTTTTAATAATAATATGGAGGTGTTTTTCGGAGGGATCCAGGGGCGCAATTACGGCATACGGCATCACGGCTATCCTGCGGGCCATAATTATAACGTACGCAGGAAGTTACTCATTTGTAACGCATCAGGTAGAGGATTTTGTTCATTTTACTCTGTAAACAGCCGATCGTAACCAACCAAATGAAGAAATAATAATAACCATGATACAACAATCTGAAAAAAAGTTTACGGTTCATGAGTTGATGCCGGTAAAAGAAACACGCATAAACCGTGCTCCGGGGAGGCGAGATATCCGAAAAGTGTCAAAAGAATCTGAGATTCTTACCTTTTTTCCCGGAAAAAAGCCATATACCCTGCTTTTTGATGGTGATGCACTACCATCCGGAATCACCATTGTTCAGGTTATGCATATGTCGTCGGTTGACGAGGCAATCCGTTATATTTTCCTGCTGGGTCAATCCTGCGAAATCTATCTTTCTCCCGGTTTCCGGCGCGAAAACCCGCTGGTTTATGCGGCAGTAACATCGTTTTGCCGTTCCTTTCCTGGCGACGAGAGTTTGCCTGATATCGATATCATAAGCGGGATGCTGAAGAGAATCCCTCTTGATATCATAACCCTTCTGAACAGTCAGATCGCATTGACTGAACAGGATGTGCTTCCTGATCCACTGGAAAAGCATTTTGTTCACAAAGCGCGGAGTGAAAATGTACTGGTTTCAAGGGTGCATCGGGAAGATCCCTTCATGTATTTCAACCTTTTTTCGGAATCTCCGGAAATCCGTTTCGATCATGAATCCGAACACCTGCAAGGGATGCTGATTCTTGAGGCATTGCGTCAGGTATCGACCGCGACGGTGCATCTTGCCCATAACGGCTTGCCGTTGAACGGCAAGATCGCTCTCTTGCATTATCAGGCGGATTTTTTTACCTATCTTTCAAAAAAAGCTCCGGCTGTAATTAGAACATACAATACCTTTTCTCTTTGTGATGGAGAAAAAGATAAGGAGGGGTATGTTGTCGGCCAGATTTTTCAGTGGGGCAGGCTCTGCGTTCAGACCGTTCTTAAAGGGAAATCGATCAGGGACGAGGAGAGATTTCAGCAGCTAAACCGTTTTACTGAAAAGGTTTGTATGAGAAACAAGGTGCAATTTGATGAGAAGATTTCGCTTTTCAGAAATAAAGCGTACCATATATGAAAAAGTCTGTCGTGATCGGCGGGGAGATATAGGGCATTGCATCTGTATTTCATCTCGACCAAAGCGGAGTGCCCTTCTGTTTTTTGAGTTGGAATCCCGAATTTTGGCGGCAGGAGTATTGGCAAGTGCTACGCTTTTTTTCTTTTGCCGCTGCGATTACCGGTTATCTGCATAGCGTTTTTCCTGAGGAAACAAGGCTTTTGGTTTTCGATGAAATCGTTTTATTACCTGATGCAGGCGCTTATGGAATTAAAGTATTGAATCTTGTTCGTTCTGCGTTTCAGTACCAGAACAGCAAGGTAAATGAAAATGATCTCCGCCAAGTCCGGAGTTATTATCAGTCAGAGTGAAAAACTCATTGCTGCTTATTCTTTTATCTTCGGTAATACCTGGGAGTTGTTTGTCTGCAAATACCTTCCAACAGCCCTATGCGCTTATTCTGCATTTCATTATCGATTGCATGCAGGTCCAGGGAGCAGCCCGGACCCAGTGACGGTCTTGTGCTGTCGGAGGATTATTTGCGGAGAGCTGTCAAAAAACTGAACAAGGGGGGAGGGATTGAACGTTTTCAATTATATCAGAAGCTGTGTTAGAGAGGGGACTCAGATATCAAGGCAGAATATTTTTGCCATTGCCGTGATAGGATCGCCGGCGCATCTGTTGTTTTATTTTCTGTTCAAGTATTGGTTTCATTTGCCTTATGAAAATGTATTTCTTCGTGTTATTGCAGCGCTGTTTTGCTTTTCCGTACTGTTCCGCGATAGATTCCCCTCGTTTTTGCAAAAGCATTTCCCGCTGTACTGGCATTTCGGCCTGATTTTCGTTCTGCCTTTCATTTTTACGGTTCAACTTTTTGAAACCAATTTTCATGAGTTATGGCTGTACTGGGAAATATTCATGCTGTTCATTCTCATATCCTTTGTACCGAACTGGTTCATGTTTCTGGTTGATTTATTTATCGGTGTCGCTCTTGCCATTCTGTTTTCCCATTATGTTCCTCCCCATATCACGCTTGAGCCGCATTTCAATATAGCCCTGTACGCCCTTGTTCTGGTTTTTACGATAGGAGCCGGATATTTTTTCAGCGACAGCAACAAAAAAGGCCAGCTGGCCCAGGAAAAAAACTCGGCGCTTCAGGCGCTTGCCGTCGGCATTGCGCATGAGATGCGCAACCCGCTTGGGCAGGTGCGCTACAATCTCGACGCGATCCAGGATGAGTTGCCGGCAT
>NZ_JBAWHG010000041.1:0-33014 GCF_049593655.1 Chlorobium sp. | reverse complement strand
AGGCCATTCTTCATCGACACCGGGGGAAAAATAATTGTACAGTGCCCCGGCAAGCACGACAATGATCGCAAGGGCAGCAAAAAGAACCACCCGGTTCTTCTTTTTTATCACTTTCTCAGCATCCGGGTTCTTTACGCCCGAAACTTCACGCGATGCATCCTGGGCAGACCGGTTAACCTGATACCCGGAACTTGATGCATGCATGGAAGGAACGGCTTTCTTTCCGCTGCCGTCACTATTTTTCCGGACATTTTTGCGTGGTTCCGAAGCAAGAATATCGGTAACCTGATTGCCTATCTTGCTGTACAGATCGTCCCGTTCACGGAGCTTTTCAAGCAGCTTTATGGCATCCTGTCGTTCGCTTTCCGAATGCAGTTTCTCTTTCAGCTTGACCAGTATCGAGGCCTGCTGATCGAAAGACATGGGGTCGGAAGACCTGATGACGGAAAAAAGCTCGTCGATATACGATACCGGAACCTCGGGCTCTACGGGCAGCAGTTCGGGCAGAGGGCCGCTTTTCGGAAGGGAGTCAAGCGCCGTGACAAGCCTCATGAACGCATGCTTGTCGGCTGCCCGGTAATCGATGTACTGCACCATCTTCAGCTCTTTCGGAAGCAGGTTCAGGGTATCGACATCCGCGACCATTACCGGAAGGATGCTTTTGCCGAGCTGCGATGCATAGGTGTACTCACGGGAACAGGCTTCTGATTCCAGCGATTCTGGAGACATGGCAAACAGGAACACGTCGCACTCCCTGATGTTTCTGAGTATCTCGTTCCACCACTGCTGCCCCCCAGTCAGTTTTCGGTCGATCCATAATTCATAGTCGGACATCTCCTTCAAATCGGCAATCAGCAGCTGAAGCGCATCCTTGCTCCGTTCGCTGTAGCTGAAGAATATTTTTTTCATGATCTCTATTTCTGGTTATAAAAAAGAAACCACATACGAAAGAAACACGGAAAGCCTCATGAGGAGACACGCCGGATGCACAATCATCCGGTCTGCGCCCGCAAACCAAGGTGCAGGAACCAATCGTGCAGCCGGTCGAATGTGACCCACAGATCGCCGAACAGACCTGTAACGGCAAGAAGCGCCGCCAGACCTGAAACGACCATAACGAAAACAAGAGTGACGGCAATGCTTCTGAGCACCATCGAAACACGCTGTCTGGAAAGCACTATATCCCTGATCCACAAAAATGCGATATGCAGCGCTGCGGTAACACCCGCAATGGTCAGGCCAAGACGCTGTACATGCTCATTCAGAAAGAAAAAACCGGCAACCAGAAGCAGCACTTCGAAAAGGTAGAGAAGCTTGAGCCAGTGTTTGAATACGAGGCTGCTCATGCTTCGCGGAACCGCCGCCTCGACGAGCCACAGAAAAAATGTACCGGCTCGCGTCAGCACCGCCAGATAGCTTTTGCCTGCAATGCCGTACTCGTCGGCAATACCCGAAAGGATTTTGCCGGTGACGGTTGCCGCCCTTGCCGCATTTTTCAGCGCGGCTTCTGGTTCCGGCACATGGTTTGAGCGAAACACCCGAAGGTAATGGTCACGCAACTCCCGTTCGTCGATGTCGCGAAACGCCTGCGAATAGTCATGGCGTGAACGGGCCATCTTCTTTGTATACGTTTTCAGCCTGCGGATAAACGACACAAACAACTCAGGAACCGGTTTGCCGGAAACCGGGCGCATGAAGGCTTCAACGAGCAGGTCTTTCGATTCGCCCGGCCCCATCTGTCTCATCGTATCGAGCACGATTGCCGCATGCGCCTCGCCGATATAAGGATCGGCATCCGAGGCATCGGGAAGAAGCGCCCTGATGATCCGCTCTGCCCCGTCGAGCTGCCCCCACATGATATCGTTGCGCCTCCACCGCTCTTCCATGAAGGCCCCGAAGTTTCCCAGAGCTGTTCCCGCAAGTTTTTTCAGACGATCTTTCCTCTCGTCCACAAGAAAAGTCGCGTCTTCCGGGCTGATGCGAGATACGTCTATTCTGGTTCCTTCACAGGTGCCTGTGCCGTAAAGAATGGGGAAAAGCACCATATCGTAATCGCTATAGCTCCGGTAGGTGTTACCGAGAACCGAACGGGCGGCAGTCGCGCCGAAATCGGCATTCACTGCCGCGGGTTCATCGAGACAAAGCGCCTTTCGGCACACTTCGTCGCTTTCCTCTATAGCCTGGGTCAACCGGTTTTTGACCTTGACGGCAATACGGTCGAGCAGCCGGACCACTTTTTTGTTGCCTTGCAGAAAACCTGCGGCAATATCCTCGCTGGTCTGTTCCGGGCTCTTGCCTCTGGCTCGGCCGGAACCGAGGAAAAAGTCGATAACCGGCCTGAACGTGGCATCCCGGTCATCGCCGGCCTGTTTCGAGGAACCGCTTTGCAATGAAAACGAAAGACGGACATCGTCACTTCCGGAAAGAGCATCGACAAGATCCGACACAAGATCATAGAGCGGGTTGGCATCTTTCCCGTCCGTTCCTTCGCGAGGCTTGAACCGCGAGCGAAGCTCACGGCCTGCATCGAGAAGCCGGCTCTGCATCGCAAGCGTCTCTTTTCTTGCCGAAAGCAGCTCGGCCCTGAAGGACGAAACCCAGTCGACCGGGCCGGCAGGAAGCGGTTCATCAAGCCACTTTCCGAGATCTTTTGGCAACGCCTCTGCATCCATGGCATAAAACCGGTCGATACGACGCTTGAGAAACCGCAGTCGCCTGAGGGGAAACGTCAGGTCGAACCAGTGCAAAAAAGTGTTCATGGTACGAGGGGCCTGTTCCTCCTGCGCATCCTCTATTCGGTCGGTTCCATACTCCTCTCCCCGGTATCTGACAAACCGTTTTTCCCGCCATGCCTGCACGAGGTTTCTGAACACTCGTGCCGTATCGGATTGTTCGTCGAATCCTGCAACCCTGGCAAGCAGTTTGCCGAAATCATCGGTCACCGCTTCAATTTCAAGCCGCTGGTATGCCGCATATCCCGGACCTTTTCGAAGGGTCATGTCAGCCATGTCGAGCATGCCCCATTCCTGGTCATTGAGACCGGGCTTTGCCCAGAACGGCTCAGCTCCGGCATCTTCGCCTTTTTCGATTTTCTCTTGCCACGCCAGATAAACATCGCCATAAGGCGGAACCCACCCGGATTGCAGTTTGTCGGCATCAAGGTTTATGGTAATCCGCTCTATCAGGTCAAGCAGCCGGTTCCGTTCGAGAATTTTCTCGAGGTCGCCTCGTATGGTTTCGTATCGAGGTAGTTTCAGGAGAGCGGCAACGCTGTTTTCAATGGCGTTGGGCCTGCCGTCCCGTTCAGGATCGGATTCCGGATGGTCGGGAACCGGCTCGATATAGAGCAGTTTGCGCTCGACCGGCAGGTCGGAGTGACGGGCCGAAATGGTTTCAACCGCATAGGAAAACGGTTTGTTATCGAGATAGCCTCCGTCGCCAAACGGCCGGTTTCGGTACGATACGCAGCCTGCAGCAGGCTTGTCGGGATATCCCCGGAAAAACCGTTTCCAGCGATCACCGCTGGAGAGATACTCATCGCCGTACCGTTTGCGCCTGAGCACATCGTCAATATCGCTGAGCATGACCGGCTCAAAGGCAAAGGGAAACGATGAGGTGGAACGAGCCGCAAAGGCAAGCATGGGGTTGTTCTCTTTGCTGAAATCGTTCCAGGCGCTCTGGCCTGTATCGGAACATGAAAACCTGAACACGTTGCGGTGCCTCCGTTCGTAGACCGTGCTGTCGGTGAGTTCGATGGGCAGGGTGAGGCCGAGAATATCGGTCGTGGTAACGAACAGATCGAGTTCCCGCACATAAGCGGAGGGAACTCGATCTGTTCCTGGCTGCCCTGCATCATCCATGTTTTCGAACGCCTCAAGCAGCTTCTGGTACATTCTTCTGCTGTTGAAAAGCGACTGGGGCGATCGCTCTGCCTTCAGCACGGTATCTTTCACCGACCTCGAGTCGTTGATGAGCAGCGAGGCATCACCCTCGGCAATCCAGAGGTTCTTGAGATCTTCCATGCCAAGGCCCGTTGCAAGCGCTTTGGCAAGAAAAATGCCGTTGATTCCTCCTGCCGAGGTACCGGAAATGACATCAATAGTAAATTTGCGTTCCAGTGCGGCGTCGCGCACCAGCATTTCATCCACGTTCGTCGAGCCGGCAAGGCGATAGGCAATCTTCCGGTAAACGGTTTCCACCCGATCAAGCATCCCCGAAGGAATGAGCGGCGTAACGCCGTCCTGCCCCGTAGCAGTCGCTCGGACCATGCGCAGCAGCTCCTGCGCTATGCCGTTCATGTAGATCGCAAGGGATACTCCCCCGTACATGACGACGGCGAAGCGTATTTCGGATTTCGGGGAAACGGTGGCAGCCATTGCAGACAGGGGTTTTCGATTGAAAAAGTCGTGCGGAATACGGCTGAAGCTCGTCGGCGTTCCGCCATCTTCCGGTGAACACGGAAGATGGCGGAGATGCGGGAAGCTTTTATGGTAAAAGATACGCAGTTTCGGCTGCGTTCACAAGAAGGGCAGCAGACCGGAGGACGTTCACGGCATCTTGCCAAGCTTGCTGTGGTGTCTGCCGTAAAAAAAGTAGATCGCCATGCCGATAAGCAGCCAGATCAGCAAACGGAGCCAGTTTTCTGCCGGCAGGGAGAACATGAGCAACAGGCAGGTGAGAATACCGGCAATAGGGACGAAGGGAACAAAGGGCACCCTGAAGGGACGCTCGGCTTCGGGATGCTTGCGGCGCATGATGAGCACGGCCGTGCAGACGACGACAAACGCGAAAAGCGTGCCGATATTGACCAGCTCGGCAAGCAGGCGAAGCGGCAGCAGGGCGGCCATGAAGGCCACGAAGATGCCGGTGAGAATGGTGGATTTCCAGGGGGTTCTGAACTTTTCGTGAATGGCCCCGAAAATGTTTTTCGGCAGCAGTCCGTCACGCGCCATGGCAAGGAAAATGCGCGGCTGGCTGAGCATCATGACGAGCAGCACGGAGGTGATTCCGGCTATCGCTCCCAATGAAATGATGAAATGCGCCCATCCGAGACCAACCCGGCTGAAAGCGTGCGATACCGGAGCATCGATGTTGATTTCGTTGTAGGGCACCATGCCTGTTATGACTGCGGCGACGGCTATGTAGAGTATGGTGCAGACGATGAGCGAGGAGATGATACCGATGGGAATGTCTTTCTGGGGGTTACGCGCCTCTTCGGCATGGGTCGAGATGGAGTCGAAGCCGATATAGGCGAAAAAGATCATGGCCGCTCCGGCCAGCACGCCTACCGGCGCCCCTCCAAGTCCGGGCTCGCCAAGCACAAGGTGGCCGAAAACACTCAGGCCTGAAAAACCGAACGGCGCGAAAGGCTGCCAGTTATCCGGGTTGACATGCTGCGCGCCGAGCACGATGACCAGCAGGACAATGGCAACCTTGAAGATTACCATCGCAGTATTGAAACCGGAACTCTCCCTGATGCCTTTTACGAGAATCACCGTGATGATCGCGGCAATGAGCATGGCGGGCAGGTCCAAAAGTGAACCGGTAAGGGCGAGCATGCCGGTTTCGGGATTGAAATCGAGCGGCGCCCTGGAAAAAAGCGCGGGCACCCCGAGCCCGAATATGCCGATGAAGTCCTGAAAATAGTGGGACCATCCATGTGCGACCGTAGCAGAGGCGACGGCATATTCGAGGATAAGATCCCAGCCGATGATCCAGGCGAAAAGTTCTCCGAGAGTGGCGTAGGCGTAAGTGTATGCCGAACCGGCGACAGGCACCATGGAGGCGAACTCGGCATAGCAGAGCGCAGCGAAAATACAGGCGAGTCCGGCCACTGCGAACGAAAGCGTGACGGCGGGACCAGCCTTGTCGTGGGCGGCGACGCCTATCAGCACGAAGATTCCTGTGCCTATGATCGCCCCGACACCGAGACTGGTGAGGGCCAGGGGACCGAGAATGCGGTTCAGACGATGCTCGCCCTTCATTTCTTCGAGCAGCAGCGCAAGAGGCTTTTTCCTGAAACTGTTCTTCAAGGGTGCGGTCCCGGTTTTGTTGATGGTCGAAAAGACGGGCTGTAAGCCTTAATTAAAGCATTTTCAGAGTTTCAGCCTAAAAAAGTGCAAGAGAAAACGAACCGCGCACCACAACAGAACACCTCTGTCGACATAGCTGTTACATCTACCCCTGAATCACTTTTTTGCGGATCATCAGCTTCACCAGTTCGATGACCGGAACGATGGTGAGCGACGAAAGCAGCACGATCAGCCAGTCCTCGGGAGTAAGACAGAAGGTGCTGAAGGGTATCCGCAGAAAAGGAACCGCGATGATGAGGGCAAGCAGAATCAGCTCCCAAAGAATGGCCAGGTTCAGCCACCGGTTCGCGAAGGGCCTGTAATAGAGCGGACGGGTTTCGGAACGGAAATTGTAGGCCTTGAAGAACTGTATCAGCACCAGGGAGACGAAGGTCATGGTCATCGCCTCGCGTACCGGGCGGCCGGAGTGGAGGGCCCAGTTGAAAAGCGACATGTTCACCACGGTGGACCAGATGCCTCCGGCAAGCATGAGCGCAAGCACGGGACGGGTGAAAATGCCCTGACGGGGATCGTTCGGGCGACGTTTCATGATATCCTTCTCGGGCGGATCGACGGCCAGCGCCAGTGCGGGAAGGCCGTCGGTGGCGAGATTGACGTAAAGGATCTGTACGGCAGTGAGCGGCAGCGGCAGACCGAACAGTGAGGCTCCGGCCATGAGGCCCAGTTCGCCGATGTTCGACGAGAGCAGGTAGGTCAGGTATTTCCTGATGTTGTCGTAGATTCCCCTCCCCTCTTCGACCGCAGCGACAATAGATGCGAAGTTGTCGTCGGTCAGCATCATGGCCGAGGCCTCTTTGGAAACGTCGGTGCCGGTAATGCCCATGGAAATGCCGATATCGGCTTTTTTCAGCGCAGGGGCGTCGTTGACCCCGTCGCCGGTCATGGCCACGATTTCTCCGTTTTTCTGCAGGGCATCGACAATTCGAAGCTTGTGTTCGGGAGCGACGCGGGCGAACACGCTGATACCCTCGACCGAACGGCGCAGCTCCAGGTCGCTCATTTCCTGCAGCGCCGATCCCGCCACAACCCTGCCGCCCCGAAGAATGCCGAGTTCGCGGGCGATGGCTTCGGCCGTGACCGGATGATCGCCGGTAATCATGACCGGACGGATGCCTGCCTCGATGCAGCGCCTGACGGCTTCAGCAGCTTCGGGCCTCGGCGGATCGATCATGCCGGCGAATCCGAGAAAATTCATGCCGACGGAAGCCGTGCCGATGGAAGCTCCGCGCTTTTCGGCGATAGCGAGCACCCGGAGGGCTTTTCGGCCCATGGCTTCGGCTTCGGCGTGCAGCCGTTCTTTCATGGAGGAATCCAGAGGCGTAACGCCTTCAGAGGTCAGCACCGTCGCGCAGTCCTGAAGGATCACTTCCGGAGCACCCTTTATGAAGGCGTTCGGAACACCACCATCGTCATGCAGGGTGATCATACGCTTCGTTTCGGAGGAGAAGGGCAGTTCGTCGATGCGGGAAAAACGCGCCTGCAGTTCCGCGATGTCGAGTCCTGCTTTCACGGCCGCCACCAGGAGCGCTCCCTCGGTTGGATCGCCCTTGATATCCCACTCCCCCTCTTCGTTTTTCAGCAGCCGGGCGTCGCTGCAGAGCACCCCCGCTGTGAGAAAGCGGTGCAGACTGCCGGGAAGGGGCCCGCCGCCCGCAACCGTAAAGCCGCCTTCGGGAATATAGCCCGACCCTCCGACGTCAATCAGGGTGCCGGAGATATAGAGCGACCGGACGGTCATTTCGTCGCGGGTAAGCGTGCCGGTTTTGTCGGAACAGATCACCGTGGTGCTGCCCAGCGTTTCGACGACCGGCAGCCTCCGCATGAGGGCGTTGCGCCTTACCATTCGCTGGACACCGAGCGCCAGCGAAATGGTGACGACTGCTGGAAGCGCTTCGGGCACGACAGCCACGGCCAGGGCAATGCCGAAAATGAGCATGTCGATAAACGACTGGCCGCGGAAAAGGCCGAGCGCCACAATCACCAGCACGATGACCATCGCAGCCCGGGCAAGCACTGCGCCTACCTGATCGAGATTTTTCTGCAGCGGGGTTTTCTCCGTCTCGACCTGCTGGAGCAGAGCAGCGATCCTGCCAAACTCGGTCTGCATGCCGGTAGCAACCACCACCGCAGATCCGCGACCGTAGCTCACCGCTGTTCCGGCAAACACCATGTTCATGCGGTCGCCGGGTCCGGCATTTGCGGGCGAAAGCGAGCCTGCGTCCTTTTCGGACGGCAGGGATTCACCGGTCAGGGAGGCCTCCTCGACCTGCAGGTTGACCGACACGACCAGCCGGGCATCGGCGGGTATGCGGTCGCCTGCGGCGAGCATCACCATATCGCCGGGCACGACTTCCGAGGCCGGAACGAGCTGTTCCCTGCCATCGCGGATAACTCTGGCCTGCGGAGCCGCCATGCTCCGGAGCGCATCGATGGCTTTTTCCGCCCTGAACTCCTGAATGAAACCGAGCAGCACGGCAAAAAGCACGATCACGGCAATCGCTGCGGCTTCGAGGCCGTGGCCGAGAAAAGCCGACAGCACGGTGGCCAGGAGCAGGGTTATGATCAGGACATTTTTGAACTGATCGAAGAGCAGCTTCCAGGGGCTGACGCCCTTTTTTGACTGCAGGATGTTGGGGCCGTACTCCCGAAGGCGGCGATCGGCCTCGTCGGAATCGAGCCCCGGACCGGTAACGCCAAGACGGCCCAAAACGGCCTCCGAAGTCAGGGTATGCCAGAGTTCATGCATCATAGGATGTCGCGTTTGCGTTTGTTTTCATCGATACCTTCCCCGCAGGATCCACATCGAGCCCATGCGGAGCATCCCGAAACGGGAAAAAAGTCCTGCTGTGATTAGATTAACCATAAAACGGGCATAAAAGATCGAACAACACCTCCCGATTGCGCACCCGGCCTCCCGATGGGCAACACCCGGCACCGAAGCGCAATCGCGACAAACATGAAAAACCATGGGTAACAGCGAAGAAAACGAACATCTGGAAGAGGACATATCCATCCATATTTTTACCGTCTCGGCAGCCATGGTGGGCGTATGCCTGACGGTAATAGGAATTCTTCATATTGTCATCAACAGCCGGCAGGTCACGACATTCGTCGACGATCTTCTTTCTCTGGACGCGCTGCTCTTTCTGTTTTCGTGCATGCTCTCCTATTTCGCCCTCCGGACTCGCAGCGGGCACCGGATGCATGGGATGGAACGCACCGCCGACACGATATTTATCGCCGGACTCGTACTGATGGTGGTTGTTTGCGGTCTTATTGTCTATGTACTGGTATAGATGGACAAGCGAGTACGCGGCTTTCGATCCTGATGCCCGCCCGGGCGCTTCGCACACAAGAGCGGGAAAACATCCCCCGGCAGCAACCCCTCCAGGCAGAGACCCGGGGCTGCGCTCCGGAAATTCATCGAAAAATCAAAGGCGTCTTCAGGAAAGGTTGTTTCCGCGGCGTTTTGCCTTAAGCGAAAAACCCATGGAGAGAACAACTGCGAGGTTGACGAGAAGAAAAACGATCGTGATCCACGAAAAGCCTTTTGCAAGTTCATACAGTTCGAAGGGCAGATAAACGGCTCCGCTCAGCAAAGCGAACCATCGTGCCCATCGCTTTGCGAACCAGAGGCCGTAAGCCTCGACAAATCGCATAACCGAATAGAGGAGTGCAAGAACCGCCAGAAGCCGTAACCGGCTGTCGGCAATAGTGCCGACAGCTTCGGAAAAAATCCCGGGGATGTGCTTTGCTGCGTTGAGATGCAAATGCCCGACCAGTCGAGCGGCAAACGCCTGCATATTCTGATGTATCAGCGAAAACAGCGAAAATCCGGCAGCAAGGACGAGAATGCCCTTTCCCGCCTCGAAAAGAGCGATCCCTCTGATGCCGAAGCGCATCCTGTCGTTCAAACCATGCATCGAGGCACTCAAAATCCGGAATCAGAAACTGACTGCCGACGCACGGCTTGCCTGGGCTTGCAGCTTCTCCTGCCAGTCAGGGCCGGAATACTTTTCTGCAAGCGCCACCACAAGATGTTTCGGCTCGATGCCAAGATCGAGATTTCTGCCGAGTCCCTGTACACAGGAGGGGCAGTTGGTCAGCACCACCTTCTCCCCCGACCCGTTCATGGCTTCGCGGATGGCGTCGCGCTTGCGGTGCAGCATGGCGTCGGTGATATCCGGCCTCGATAACGCGAGGGTTCCGGCCTCTGAACAGCAGTGCGCAACCGCCTTGACGGATTCGAATCCGCCGAGTTTGCCGATAGTATCGAGAGCCTTGCCTCCCAGGGAATCGTGGCACGGAGCATGATAGAGATACCTTCCTCCCGGCTCCTGCAGCCTGAACCCTTTCTCGAGAGCATAAGCCGAGGTATCGATGATCCTTCCGCCGAAAAGCTTTCCGGTTTCAATGGCATCGAGCCCTTCAAGACAGGTGCCGCAGGTCACCACGCAGGCATCGAAATCCAGATAGGAGAACATTTCACGAATCTGGCTGAACAGGACGGTATTGCGCAGGACGATGCTCGAATACTGATCGCTCTTGGCATTCACATGCGCAGGAAAGCCGCAGCAGAGAAACGGCGGCGGGAGGATTACCCGTGTGCCGGTCTCAAGCAGCAGATGCAGGGCGGCCATGGCGATGGTCGAGTTCAGTCGTTCCGAACCGCATCCGGGAAAATAAAAAACCGTACTGTTGCCAACACCCGACGGTTCGAAAACCAGTACCTGGTCCTGGCCGCACTCGGGAAGAACGTCACGCAGGGTTTTCCGGGGAACCGGAGGCACCGATGAACGCAACAGCCTGAGCGGATAGAATGCCGGCGGATCGTCCTCCGGCTGCAGTGGTGCGCTGAGACGGTTGCCCGCACGCTGCATGGCGCCGCCGAAACGAAGCACCGTATTACGGAAAACGGTGTTGAAAAGCGTCGAGCGGCTGTCGAGATAGTGCAGGGTCATCTCGGTTACCGGCGAGGAGTGCCTGAATCCCCTTCCGGCAAGCAGTTCACGTTCGAGTACGGAGACCTCTCCGGTATCGATATCGACCGGACAGGGTTTCAGGCATTTATGGCAGATCGTGCAGTGATCGGCAACCTCGTCGAGCCACTGAAGCAGTTCAAAATCGGTGGAACGCTCCCGCTGGGCATCGAAAAGCAGGGCTTCGATGAGCGAACCGATGGCGAGATTCTTGTTGCGGGGATGATAGAACATGCCCCGCGCCGGGTAGTAGACGCAGCAGTCGGTTTTGCACTTTCCGCACCGGATGCAGTAGTCGACTTTTTTGGAAAGCTCCTCGATCTTGGCTCGTTTGAGAATATGCGCTTCAAGCTCAAGCAGGTTGAAGGAGGGCGTGAAGATATGGCCGAGCACATCCATGTCTTCGAGTTTTCCGGGGTTCATGAGCCCTTTTGGATCGACTTTCCGGCGGTACCGGGCAAGTTCATCAACGATCGAGGCATCCAGATATTTCAGTTTGGTGACACCGATGCCGTGCTCGCCGGAAACCACGCCACCAAGGGAGACGACCTTTTCCATCACCTGATCGACCACCTTGTCGGCGCGTTCGAGCATCAGCCGGTCGTTGGAGAGCACCGGAATATTGACATGCACGTTGCCGTCTCCGGCATGCATGTGGGTGGCGATGGCGATCCTGCTGTTGCGGATGTACTCTTTGGCCTGCTCCACCGCGCCCTGGATTTTCGGATATCCCTGCAGGAGTTCGGCAAGCTCTCCGGAGAAATCATGCAGAATCTCAAGGGAGCGCAGCGACTCGTCCGGAGCGTCAAGCACCTTGCGGCGGAACTCCCCGCAGAGTTCCAGGCCGGTGGGCACTTTGGAGGCAAACTGTCCGCCGTCTTCGTTCACTTTTGCGGTTTGCAGGATCTCCGAGGCCCTTTCGACGAAGCGGAGCTGCGAGTAGCGCTCCTCGTCGGTATTGAGATGGTCGATGAATCGCGCGAATTCGGCAAGAGCTTCAAGAGGAATGACGATATCCTCGTTCAGCTTGAAGGCGTTGGTCCTCCGGGCGATGGCGCTGAGTTTCTTGCGGTCGGCCCAGAAACGCACCGACTCGGCATTGTCGCGGGCCACGAACATGAGGGTGTTCGGATGGTGTTCGAGCAGGGCCGCTACCCGGTCGACCCCCCGCTGCACTTCGCCCGGAGTGCGGGCGGCAATGTCGATCAGGAGCACGGCCTTCGGCGTCTGGGGACGAGGAGCCTTCACCTTGTAGTCGATTGCCCTCACGTATTCGTCGTCGAAGTGTTCGAGCGCGAGCAGCGCCTCCTCGTCGTTGAACGGCAGGGGAAAAATTTTCGACAGCTCCACAATCACCCGGCTGGCTTCGTCCATGTCCTGGCCGAAAAACTCCAGACAGAGCGTCCTCTTTTCGGGATACTGCCTGTAGAGCACAAACACCGCGGAGGTGATCACCCCGTCGGTGCCCTCCTTCTGCAGTCCCGGAACCCCGCCGAGCGCCTTGTTGGTAATGTCCTTCCAGAGCCCTTTCTTGCGGATATCGGTTCCGCAAAGCTCTATCCTCTCAAGCCGTTTTCCGGCTTCATCGAGCACTTCGAAAGATACCGTATCCTCATGCAGGATTTTACGGAGCTGATGATCGGTCCGCCTGACTGTCCAGCGCTCTCCCGAAGGCATGGCCATGCGCCACTCGAGCAGGTTGTCGATACAGGTGCCCCAGCGCACGGCCATCTTGCCGCCGGCGTTCTCGGCGATGTTGCCCCCCACCGTGCACGACCATTCGCTGGTCGGATCGGTCGCAAAAACCAGCCCTTGCTCTTCGGCCTCGTGCATGGCCCTTTCGGTGACGACGCCTGCCTCGATTTCGATGACCGGAGCCTGACGCACGGAGCCGTCGTCCAGATGGAAATCACGCAGGGAAATGCCCCGGCTCCGGTTCAGCTTCTCCATATTGATGATGACGCAGCGCGAACGGAGCGGAACCGCTCCGCCGGTAAGGCCGGTACCCGCACCCCTGGGGATGATCTTGAGCCCGAGATTGGCAATGGCCGTAATGAGCGGAGCCACCTGGTGTTCCTCTGCGGGAGTCACGACGGCGACGGGAAGATGCAGTCGCCAGTCGGTCGCGTCGGTCGCATGCGCGGCAAGGGAGAAGGGGTCGAACAGCACATTTTTCACCCCCACCACAGCCCCGAGCTCCCGCCTGAGCCTGCGGCGCAGTTCGGGAGTGTTCTCCACGGCGGTTCGAAAGCGGTCGAGCTGTTCACGCACGGCGGCCACCACGGTAATCACCCTGGTCTCTCCGTTGGCTGAATTGGCGATGATATCGAGATCCTTGGCCGCCCGTTCGAAAAGGCGCTGGCGGCGCTGCGGCGAATCCACCAGTTCCTGGAACAGGTAGGGATTGCGCCGGTGAATGAGAATTTCGCCGATACTGCTCATGAGCAGGCGTGCCGAACGGCCGGTTACCCGGTGTTCACGGAGCTCGTCGAGCGTTCTGACAATATCGCGGCCAAGCAGCGAGGCGATTGCCTGCCGGTCGTCGGCCGAAGTATAGTTGAATGGAATTTCCCTTGGAACGGCATGTGAAACTGTCGCCGTTTCGGGTCCGGTTGTTAACATCATGGCTAATAAAACCTTTTCGGATCCTTTATCGCAGACTCACAAAACCCGGTAAAGGGTATTTGTCGACTGGAAAGTACAAATATTTTCAATTCCAACTCCAACCCGGAGCCGGAAAGCGGGGCAAAGGATTGATTTGCAATCCGATAACCTTACAAACCCTTTTGAACTGTTGAGAATTCCGCGGAAGGATGCCTGCCGGAGAAAAGAAAAGCGAAACGGAAAGCGCCGCATCCTGCAGGCTGAATGCACTCTGCGGGACGCGGCGCGAGATCGCTTCTTCAGCGGGCGAAATCGACATACTGCCCGTCGGCGAACGGAACCAGCCTGACGGTGCCGTCGGGGCTTTCCCTGTTCAGCCACTGCATGAAATCGCTCTGTTTCCACGCTTCGAACGTACCCTGAAAACCGCCTGCATCGGGATAAAGTCTTATGAAGCGCCTGAACATGTCAATGGTAAATGCGGTTTCGGCTCCGTTTGGTTTGTAGGTCTCCACTCCGGGGCAGAGCTTGCACTTCGAGGGGTTGTCGGCCTGCTTGCACAACTCGCTCTTTTCAGTGAGGTAGCCGCAGTGCGCGCCCTTTTCGATGCGGGCAACCGAGGACCAGCTTTCGGGAGAGGAGAGCTGGGTAAACTGGGTTGGGGTACCCGATGTGGACGACCAGGAGGGCGGATTGGAGCTCTCCAGGGTTGCACAGTCGCACTGACCCACCACCATCAGTTCCGGTATCCCGGTTTCTGAGAGAATATCACGGTACGGCTTCATGCCGGGCGCAATGAAGGGAATATTCATATCGACCGGCGAAAGCTGGAGGAGTCCGACGGGATTGGCCCTGTCTTCGGGATTCCACTTTTCCATTCGTTCGGAATAGGCCGGAATGAACTCCCGGTCGTAAATCACCGGATTGAAGGGACGGAAACTTTTTCCGCCGAGTTTCCGCAGGTTCTCGAAACCCACTGCGGCAGCCTGGGCATGGGCTCCACCGACGGAATGACCGGCGAAGATGACGTTGTTGCCCTTCATGAAGCGGGTTCTGTTGAGAATCTCGCGATCATGGAAACTCTGGTTCCTGTTGTGCTCGTCGATTTTATAGAACTCGTCCGTAGCTCCGTATTTGATGAGATAGGATGCCGCGGCGTATGCCTCCTGCCCGACTCTCGGGTTCCCTCCCAGATCGACCCACGGTATGAGAGCCGACTGCATGTGGGCTGCGGTAACGAACCCCATGGCCCAGTTTTTTTCAACGATAGCTTCGCTGTAGTTGTAATAGGAAGAGGGATTGATGCCGAAGAGCGGATTGTCGTTCAGGAGTGCTCCGGCGACTTTCTTCGGATAGAAGAGGAGATCGTTGCCGATCAGAAAGCCGTGACTGAACATCACCAGCCCGTTGGCTGCCCTGTTTTTAGGGTAGAATACTTCGATAACCAGTTCGACGAACTGGGGCACCAGCCAGTCGTACTGTACCCAGATATGAACGCGGTCGAAACAGTAGTTGTTGATGCAGATGGGCTTCATAACGGTGCTATTGAGGAGTTAATGGGGGTTAGTTCAACAGAAAAAACAGTACCGGAGAGCGCAATCGCCCCTGGCTTCAATGCCAGAGACCGCCGCCGCATCGCCTGCCGTGCATGGGCCTGCTGTCACTTTCAACGTCACAGAACCAGCCGGCGACATGGCCGAGGGCTCCGGGAGGGAGTACCGATTTTGCCGCTTCGAGTTCTTCTTCGGTAAAATCATACCCTGCAGCACTGACCAGCTCACGACGTTTTTCGGCAAGCTGCCGCACCAGATTGTCGCGAAAAGTCTCCTCTTCGGCAAGCTGTACAAGAAATTGTCTTGCGGATTCGATTGACATGCCACTGTCTCCATTAAAGGTTCGGTAAAAACAAACGGCCGGAATTTCCGGAGCCTCCTGTTTTCAATATCTGCAAAATACGGCAGTAATCATAGCACCGGCTACAGTCTTGCGCCGCCGGAAATCTCCAGAATCTGGCCGGTTATGAAGGATGCGTCATCCGAGGCGAGAAACAGGGCCGCTCTGGCGACATCGAGGGGAGATGCGACCCGTTTGAGCGGATAACGGGAGGCACACTCCCTCGCGAGGGCCTCCCATCGCTCGGTACCGAGAGCTTTCCGGAAAACAGGTACGTCGACAAGAGCGGGGGCAAGAGCATTGACGGTGATGCTGCTCTGGCCGAGCGACAGGGCGAGGGAACGGGTGAATGCGGCAATCCCCCCCTTGGCGGCAGCATAGGAAAACTGGTGATCGGCACCCCGGTAAACCAGGGAGCTCATGTTGACGATCCGCCCGTACTGTCGGGGCTGCATGATTTTGACGGCCTCCCTGCAGCAGAGCATGCACGACTTCAGATTGAGTGCAATGTTCCGGTCTATCGATTCGCTGCTGATCGAGTCGGCTGCAGAAAAGGGATCGAGATCGCCTCCTGCGATGTTTACCAGAATATCGAGCCCGCCCTCCGTTCTGCGGACAGCTGCAAACAGATCGACAATCTGCTCTTCAATGGTCAGATCCGCGCCCACGGCCGATGCTTTCCCTCCCTGCGCCCTGATCCGGCGACATACCGTTTCGCAACCGTCGAGATCGATATCGCTCAGTACCAGTGAGGCTCCCTCTTCGGCGAAACAGAACGCCGCTGCGCTCCCGATACCCCCTGCCGCTCCCGTGACGAGCGCCGTTTTCCCCCTCAGTCTCATAGTTGCGCCTCCTCTCTGTTTTTCTCTCTGAATGTCACTCGTGGTTGGCGAAAAGCTTGAAGCCCATGAGGCTGGTCATGGACTGGACCGCGCTGTTGATGCGGCCGATAAACATATCCAGATCGGTCACTTCATGACTTTTATCGGAAGCTGCCTGTTCCATGAACTCGAGAAACTGGCTGTGACGCAGCTCCCCTATTCTCGACGACCAGGAAAGGTTGGATATCCGGAACGCACAGAGCGGTTCGTCAATCATGTAGAGATCGCCGTGCTTGAGCAGCTGCATCCAGAAATCAAGATCGATGGTATAGGGCACAACGGCGCTGTATCCGTTTATTTTGCCGATAAGTTCCGCCGGATAGAGGCCGCAGACCGGCTCCCCGATGATGTTGGTACCCATCCGGATCATCTTTCTGATCACATCGACCGGCTCGATGCGGCCGCCGGACATGAAGTTGACTTTCTTGATGAGCGGCTTGCCTTCGGGATCGATGATCGTTCGCTGGCAACTGACAAGACTGATCCCGGCATGCACGGGATTTTCAAGAACCCCGACCTGCTTTTCAAGGCATTCGGAAAAAAGAATATCGTCGCCGCAAACCAGCTTGACGTACCTCCCCCTGACATCGCTGATCGCCCGGTTCCAGTTTTTCTCCGGCCCGAGATTGACCGGGCTCCTGAAAATCTTTATCCGGGAATCGGAAAACGATGACGCAAGCTCCACTGAATCGTCGGTTGAATGATCGTCATAGATCAGAAGTTCGAAATCGCTGAACGACTGCCCGAGAATCGAACGGATGGTATTGCCGATAAAACGGGAGTTATTGTACATAGGGACGACAACCGACACCACCGGCCGGTTATGGGAAAACATCATATAATACCTCCATAAAAACAGCTCTTAAGCCACAAGGGCTTACTCATGAATAAATACGGCAGCGTGCCTTCCGGCCCACTCCGGGGTGGCCTTTTTGCCTGTATCGAGAATGGTCGATCCGGAAACCTTCACCCCGTCAAGACGCACCCGGCTCATATTGGCCCGCCAGAGATTGACACCGGAAAGATCGGCCCCACCCAGATCGGCCTTTTCAAGATTCGCTTCGCGAAGATCGCAGCCCGACAGATCGGCATCACGCAGATCGGCATCGAAAAGATCGGCTTTCCTGAAACTTGCGCCCTGCAGCTTCGCATGGGCAAGATCGACATAACTGAGGTTTTTCTGATCGAACTTCGCTTCACGAAGATTCACCTCCATGGCCCGGTCATGCTTGCGCATGTCGTTCCAGGCGAATACCCCGGATTTGAGCTTTTTGTAGAGCACCTGATCGTAAGCGACAGTTGCGCCGGAACCGGACATGCGCCAAAGGTTCCCGCTCGATCCGGTTTTCCCCGGCCCGGAATTTCCGCCTTTTCCCGATCCCGTCGGAAGCGCCTGCCCGGCAACAGCCGGAACGGGTTTTGGGACATCGTCGAGAAACTGCGCCCGATGCTCCGATGCCCATGCCTGTGAGGCATAGCTGCCGGAAGCAAGCACCGTGGATGGCGAAACCCTGATGCCGGTCATGTCTGATCGGCTCATGTCGGCGCGCCATAGGTAGGCTGCCCGAAGATCCGCACCGGCAAGCTGTGCGCCGACAAGCCTGGCTTCACGAAAATTCGTCTCCTGAAGATCCGCACCGCTGAAATCGGCACCGGTGCAGTCTGCTTTCTTGAGTACCGCGGTCTGCATAAGGGCGCCTTTAAGCGACGCACCCTCAAGTACGGCCTCTTCAAGATCGGCATTTCGAAGCGTCGCCCCGTTGAGCGAAGCCCTGACAAGCAATGCCGAGGAAAGCCGGGCGGAGTCGAGCCTGGCATGATCGAGCCTGGCTTTGCTGAGGTCGGTACTGCCGAGATCGGCGCCGGAAAGATCGGCGTTGCTCAGGTCCGCACCTCTCAGGTTCATGCCTTTGAGCTGCGCCCCGGAGAGATCCGCAAAACGTCCCGGAAGCCCTGCCCTGTAGCTGTTCCATGATGTCACTCCGGTTTTCAGCGCCTTGAAATCGGCGGCATCGAATGCCGAAGCAGGAGCGGACGAAACCGGAACAAGCGCGAAGAAAAGAAGAACCGGACGGATATGGCGCTGAATACTATTTTGCATGAGTCTCAAGTTTTATAAGGTTTTCACGGTATAGTTCCGTATTGAGGTTTTTCAGAAGGTAAGCCACGCAGCACCCGAAAACCACTCCCGCACTGCCAAGCAGCATACCGCTATCGAGAAAAAACCCGAGCAGCACCCCGGTCGAGGACAGGAGCATGAAGGTAAGCTGCCGGAATGCCTTTTTCATGGTTCGGCCGTCGAGCAGCTCCGAAAGAGCCTGCTCGCTTCCGAGTTTTTCGAGCGAAGCTGTTCTGAGAATCGAAGGGACGACGATATAGATCATGCCGATAAAGGAAAAGGTTATCCAGCCGAGCAGTGCGGCATGGGTATGCGAGTGATAGATCCACATTTTATCGATGCGGATGGGGGGATGAAAGCCGAAAGGGATCCCTTTGATGTAATAAATGTTCATGATGCCGAACGCGCTGGTTGCGAAAAGCAGGGCCAGGCCGCTCAGAAGGAAAGCCAGCGCCGGATGTCGGAAACTTGTTTTGAAAAAGTTGTAGAGGTAGAGGGCAAAACTCCCGAGCAATGCCATGACGCCGAAAAGAAGAATGTGGCTGACCAGCATCATGCCGAAATAGTTGCCAACGAGAATAACGATGAGAAAGATCAGGACACCCCCGACGAAAATATAGAACCAGAGGCTGAAAAGGGTTCTGATCAGCGCTCTTTTCGATGAGTCTCTCCACGCATAGGTATAGAGAAATCCCATGACGCTGATGCTCAGGGGAAACGAGGAACCCAGAAAGTAGGCCGACTGGGTGACAAAAAACGGAATGATGCCGCTGTGGGGAAAAGCCTCTTTCAATCCGAGTGCAAAAAGTCCGAGATTGGCATTGAGCAGAAAAAGCACATCGAAAATATAGTAGCGCACGGAAACCTCCTTCCAGATTCTGCCGACGGAAAGCGTCGTGAATATCTCGCGAAGCGGACCGGAGACCAGAATCATGAGAAAAAGCCCGGTGGCTGCTTTCAGCAGGGGCCACTCCATGAAAACGGCAACGGTAATGGAGAGCAGAGCGAGCAGTACGGAAGAGATATAGCGCATCTGCTTCTCCGGATCCACGACCAGCTCGGGGTAGATGGTGGCTGTCAGGTAACGGTTGAGCAGCAGGATGGCAAGGTTGCCGAAGCCGATAAAAAAAATGTACGGGTGAATACGGTAAAGAAAATGGTTCCCGGTGAAAGCCCCTGCCGCGCCGAGCAAAGCCGCCATGGCAACTACGGTTACCGATACGGTAAAAAACCGTTTTACGACCAGTTCAAGTGCGCTGCCGGGTTGGAGGTGGTGGTCCATGAACATCGATTGGTCAGTTTTTCATTTTTTTCAACTCTGCAATAGCGATAAGCGATAGTGCGATAAGCGCGACATTGAGCGTCAGCGGATTGAACGGCTCGGTAAAAAGCTGCGGCTCGAAAAGCAGCACGAAGATCAGGAGAAAGACAAGCGCCGCGATATTGAGATGGAATATCCATATCCGGCGGACTGCAAGCAGCAGCAGCCCGAAAACGATCTCTCCGGCGCCCATCCAGCTTACCGCCATGCAAGCCCACTGGTAAACAGGAATGACATGGCCGAGAAGCTCGGTCTCTCCGGCGCTTCTGCACACGAGCTTGGGAACCGCCCCCTGATAGATCCATGAAAACGCAAGGGCAATCCTGCTGAAAAGCATGACACCCCCCTGTTCCGAAAATGATTTCATACCTGAATACGATAGTGAAAACGTAACTGCCTTACTGCAAGATAACAGTTCAGTCGTAAAGGAATCCTATGATGGCTGTTAATAAAAAAACTCCGGCCGGGAGCACTGATGCCTGAAGGTTTCTTTTTCAGGGTTCCGGCGCCCTGCGCCATCGCTTCAGGAAACGTTCGGGCCAGCTCCGGAAGCGATCGAAACCGACATACACCACCGGTATGACCAGAAGAGTGAGAAACATCGAGCTTCCGAGACCGCCGATCAGGGCAACGGCAAGCCCTGATTTCCACTCGGAGCCGGAACTTCCCGAAAGCGCGATGGGCATGAGGCCGAATATCAGGGTAAAGGTGGTCATCAGAATGGGGCGCAGCCGTTCCCGGCCGGCTTCGATGATGGCTTCATGCAGTTCCATGCCTTCACTGCGGAACTTCGTGATGAAATCCACCAGCAGGATGGCGTTCTTGCCGACAAGGCCGACCAGCATGATAATGCCGAGAATGGTGAAAATGCTGAGCGACTTGCCGAAAACCGCAAGCGCGAAAAGCGCGCCTATCACGGCAAGAGGAATGGAGAACATCACAACCATCGGCCAGATATAGGAGTCGTAAAGGGCGACCATGATGAGATAGACAAAAACAATGGCTACGAGAAACGCAACGAGAAGGGTGGAAAAGGACTCCCCCTGGCGCTTCAGGTCGGATTCGTATGCATGCGAGACCGTCGGAGGCATGACCCCGTTTTTCTTCATGCCGGAGATGATGCGTTCGATATCCTGACCGACGCTGCCGACCGGACGGCCGATGACCTGGGCCTTTACCCAGACAGCGTTGTTGCGATCCTTCCGCTGAAGCCTGGTATAGCCCCGGTCCTGCTCGAAGGTGACGAACTGGCCGAGACGCACCTGTTCCCCGCCCGGGGTGCGGAAAGTTATCTGTTCGATGGTGCGGGTATCGTTGCGGAAATATTCGTCGAGCATGACCCGGATATCGTACTCGTTGTCGCCCTCCCTGTAGGTTCCTGCATCGTCGCCCGCATAGGCGGTACGAAGCGCTGCACCGACCTCGGCAACGGTGAGGCCGAACGAAGCCATTTTTTCCCGGTCTATCCTCGCGCGTATTTCGGGACTTCCGGCAGAAGAGGTAAGCTTGACATCGGCGCTTCCGGGCGTACTGCGGAGGCTGTCGCGAAGCGCTTCGGCTGCATGGGTGACCTCATTGCGGAATGGACCGCTTAAAACGACAATAACCGGAGTCTCGTTTGCCGTTCCGAATATGCCGATGGGGTTGATGCTTGCCTTCAGGCCTGGAATATCCCGAATACTCCTGCGGATCTCCTGCATGAAATCGTCGGTTGAACGGCTTCGCTCCTGCTTCGGAACAAGGGTGATATTGAGTTCGGAAACATTATCGGCACTCTGGTTGAAAAAGCCTTCGCTCGAGGCTCCGACGTTTGTCAGTATCTTTTCAACTTCGGGCATGCGCGCTATCCTGCGTTCGATCTCCCTGGTCATGCGGTCGGTTTCGTCGAGTCTGGTGCCCGCCTCATATTCCATAATCACGGAAAATTCCCCCCTATCGGAAACCTCGATGAACTCCCCGCCTATGAACCCGAACACCAGCAGGCTGAACGAGAGCAGGAGCAGCGCCGTTGAACCGGCAATGACTTTCCATCCGTTCCCGAGACTCCAGCGGAGCGAGCTGACGTACCACTCCCGAATACGCTGAAAGTTACGTTCGAAGCCGATTGCGAAGCGGGAAAGCGCATTGACGGGCTGAAGCCGTTCAACCCTTGAAAAACGGGAAGCGAGCAGCGGCGTAACGGTAAAGGAGACAAAAAGGCTCACCATGGTGGAGAGCACCATGACAATGGCGAATTCACGGAGAATGTTCCCGACAATGCCGCTGACCAGCGAAAGCGGAAGAAAAACCACCACATCGACAAGGGTGATCGAGAGTGCGGTGAAGCCGATTTCATTTCTGCCGCGAAGCGCCGCCTTTCGCGGTTCCTCTCCATCTTCAAGGTGCCTGTAGATGTTTTCGAGCACGACGATCGAGTCATCGACCAGAATACCCACAACCAGCGAGAGGGAGAGAAGCGTCATGAGGTTCAGGGAAAAATCGAACACATACATCCCGATGAAGGTGGTTACCAGGGAGGTGGGAATCGAAAGCATGACGATCAGGGAGTTCCGCACACTGTGCAGAAAGAGCAGCATGACAAGAGCCACAAGCAGAATGGCGATCACGAGATCATGCTGCACGGCGGTAACGGCTTCAACGGTAAAGGTCGAAGCGTCCTGGGCGACATTGAACCGGAGATTCCTGTTGCTGTAAAGCGTTTCGAGCGTTTTCAGCTTCTGGCGGACCTGCCTGCTGACATCGACCGTATTGGCGTCGCTCTGCTTCATGATCATGATGCCTACGGCGCTTCTGCCGTTTACGCGCGTCATGGTGGTGATCTCCCTGAACGCGTCGCGGACTTCGGCCACATCTTTCAGGCGGACATCGCTGCCCGGCTCGGAGGAGCGGAGAACAAGGTTTTCCAGCTCGTCGAGACCGGTGAATTTTCCGGCAAGACGCAGCGTGAACTGCCGGTCGGAGGCATCGATTTTTCCTGTAGGAAAGTCGAGGTTTGCCCGGTCGATTGCTGCGAGCACGTCCGTTACCGTAAGATTGTATGCCTGAAGACGCCCGATATCGAGGTTCACCCTGATCTCGCGCTCCCGGCCGCCGGTCAGGTAGACCTGGCCCACACCCGGAATGCTCGAAAGCTGCGGTTTGATGTCGTCCTTGAGCAGCTGGTAGAAGCGCGTATCGGGAAGCGAGGAGGTCGCGCCTATGCGCAGGACAGCCACTTCGTCGAGTGCGAATTTGCTGATTACCGGCTCCCTGGCATCCTCCGGCAGCTGCTCGCGGATTTCATTGACCTTGCGCTGGGCGTCCTGAAGCGCCTTGTCGATATCGGCATCGTTGGAAAATTCCACGGTAACGGCCGAAAGCCCTTCGGAGGATACCGATGAAACCGTTACAATTTTTTCAAGCGCCGAAACAGCATCTTCAACCGGCTTGGTTACCGATGTCTCGACTTCTCCGGGCGAAGCACCGGGGTACTGCACGGAAATGGACACTACCGGAGGCGTCATTTTCGGGAGCAGTTCATACTGCAGCTGCCGGTAGCTGAAAAAGCCCAGAATGCCGAGTACGGAAAAAATAACGACAACGAGGCTCGGCCGCTTTATGGCAAGTTCGGTCAGGGTCATCGTGCGCTATCCATGTTTTTCTGCGGGATGATGGTTACTTTCGCGCCATCGTGAAGTTCATTCTGCCCGCTCGTCACCACCTGTTCACCTGCGGCCAGACCTCCGAGAATTTCAAGCTGTTCCTGAAACTCCATCCCGGCGGTTACCTTTCGCAGACGTGCAATGCCCTTGCGCACGACATAGACCTCCGGCTTCATGACACTTCCGGCAAGCGCGGTTCTGGGAACGACGAGCGCCTCACGGCTCTCCTTTCCGGCCAGGATGACCCTGACAAACATTCCCGCCTTCAAAGGCGAATTCGCGAAGTTCGCAAGCACGGCTTCAGCCTCGTAGGTCCTGTCACGGCCGGCCTTGCCGCTTACCGAGGTAACCCGGCCCCGCAGCACCGGCCCGGAACCGTCGGTAGCCCGTATCTCCAGGGGATACCCCGGAGCAATGCCCCGCACCTCTCTTTCTGAAAGAAAAAACCTGATGCGAACCTGCGACAGATCGACAAGATTGGCGACTTTCATGCCGGGCTGGACCATTTCGCCTTCATCGACAAGCTTAACGGTAACGGTTCCCGAAACAGGAGCCCTGATACGCGTATCGCGGTATTTGCGGCGAGCCTCGATCAGATCGGCTTCAGCTTCGTCGCGTTTCAGGCGGACGGCCTCCAGACCGGAAGGCGATACGGCGCCTTCACGGAACAGATTGAGATAACGCGTATGATCGAGATCGGCTTTTTCGAACGCGGCCTTCGCCTTTTTCAGGGCCGATTGCTGCAGTTCGTCATCGACAACGAAAAGCACCTCTCCGGCAGCTTTCCGGTCGCCGGTTTCCGACATGGCTTTTCTTACCAGACCGCCGGTTTCCGAAAAAACCTCGACATCCCTGAAGGCTTCGGCCGTCCCGGTAAGCGCAAGCGAATCGCGAACGACAGTCCGCCGAACCGGAACGACCGCTACAGGAACGGCCAGCGAATAAGCCGAATCGGTCCCGACAGGTTCAGAACGGTGCTGCTGCCACCAGAAAAGGCCGCAAAGAGCGGCAATGACAAGAATGACTATCGCGAGTTTTTTCTGTTTCATCGTATATCTGTCCTGATCGTATAAAGGGCTGAGCGTACCGCTGCCCCCGGCGCATAATCCCTGAAACGCAGAAGGCGGAACTCAAGCTCCGCCTTCTCTTAGCAATAACATCGGTACGAAAAGCGTCGGCTCCATCAGCAGAAATGGCGCGATATGGAGCAGGAAATATCGGCAGAGGCCTTGACATGGTTGAGGATCGAGAGGATACCGGTCAGGTTCGTGATATTCTGATCGTTGACCGAAGACTTGATCTTGACCAGCGCCTTATCGTACAGGTCCTGTATTTCCTTCATCATGTCGAGTGTTTCACTGGCGTGTTTCGAATTCCCGCTTACAAAAGCCTCGACCGCTTTCTTGATCATTTCTGCGGTAATGTCGCCCATAGGCTTGAGACCGTATTCGTCCTTGTGCAGCTCCTGAACATTGGCGAACTGCACATGTGCAGCCTTTTCGGCAATATTGAGCGCAAACTGCGCAAGCCGTTCAAGCTCCTGCAGGATCATACGGGCGTTGTTGACAACCGCAAGCTGCTCGTCGTTAAGATTCTGGAACGATGCATAGGCAAGGGTGAGATACTCGACTTCAAACTTGCCTTTCTGGATATACTCCTCGTCGAATTTGAACGCCGACATGGCAAGCTCGACATTTTTCTTGGTCGATGCACGAATGCTCAGCATCAGGTTGTTTTCGACATTCGAGGAAAGCTTGGTAAGCTTCTGCTTGAGCGACTCAAGCTGAATATGAACCGGACCGTCAGGTTTGGTGGAAAGATTGAACTTGGCCGGATCGATCTGGATAGTAAACGCTTTCGGAGTCTCGACAGATTTCGGTGTCTCTCCGAAAAGCTTGCCTAAAAGATTTGCCATATGATTACAATACCATGCTTGCGTTAAAAAACCGGATGTGAAAAAGTGCTTTCAATTTAGTTTCCCGGAAGGGTTAATTCAAGGAAAAAAAACAAATCGCACCCATTCGAAGACTTCCGTGTCCCCCGGTTCAATCCTTGAGCGACTGGATAAGCTTTTCATATGAACTTTCCGAGTGCCTTGCAATTTCTCCGGTAACCAGATAGATAACTTCACCGGCTATTCTCGTGGCATGATCGGCCATTCTTTCAATATAACGGGAAATGCTGAGCGCCGCGATAAGCTGGTCGATATCGGCCTCGCTGTCTTTCATCTGCCTGGCGACTTTCTTGAACACGGCGCTGTGCATGGCGTCGATCTCCTCATCCATGGCCTCAACCCGGTCGGCAAGAATACGGTCCTTGTTGACAAAAGCCTCGATAGACCTGGCGGTCATCTCGCCGGCATGATGACCCATCGTTTCGAAATCGAATTTATCGAGCATCTCCGAGTTGATTTCCGGCATACGCTCGATGATGTGAACCGCCAGATCGCCGATCCGCTCCAGATCGTCATTGATTTTCATGATGGTCACGATGGTGCGCAGATCGCGGGCAACCGGCTGCTGGAGGGCAAGAAAGGCAAGACAGCGCTCTTCAAGACGGACTTCGGTCAGATCGATCTCATCGTCCACCAGTCTGATCTCCCTTGCCTGCTGTTCGTCCTGATTCTTTACCGCGGTAAGGGCGTTGTAGAAATTCTGCAACACCTTGTCGGAAAGCTGAACAAGCGACTCGGACAGCTCTTTGATAAGTTCATGAACCGGTCTGTCTGACATGACGGTAAAGTGGTTTCGTTAGCTGAATCTTCCGGTTATATAATCTTCGGTCATCCTGTCCTTCGGGTTGGTGAACAGCTGTGCCGTACGTGCATACTCCACCAGAACACCTTCATAAAAAAACATGGTGTAATCCGATACCCTCGATGCCTGCTGCATGTTGTGGGTGACGATCATGATGGTGTAACTGCCCCGCAGCTCCTGGATGAGATCCTCGATCTTTGCGGTTGCCTTCGGATCGAGCGCGGATGTCGGTTCATCGAGCAGGAGTATTTCAGGTTCCACGGCAAGCGCCCTGGCCACACACAAGCGCTGCTGCTGACCTCCGCTGAGACCGAGCGCATTCTTGTCGAGCCGGTCGCTCACCTCATCCCACAAAGCGGCTTTTCTCAGACTCCGCTCGACGATTTCAGCGAGCTGTTTGCGATCGTTCAGGCCATGCAGTCTCGGCCCGTAGGCGATATTGTCGAAAATGGATTTCGGAAACGGATTCGGCTTCTGAAACACCATGCCGATCTTTTTGCGAAGCAGCACCTCATCGGTGAATTTACCATAAATGTCCTCGCCGTCAAACCTGAGCGCCCCTGTGGTATGGCAGCTCGGAATAAGATCGTTCATCCGGTTGATCGCCCGGAGAAAGGTGCTCTTGCCGCAGCCGCTCGGTCCGATGATCGCCGTCACATATCTGGAAAGAATATCGGCGTTTACCTTTTTGACCGCCTCGAATTCACCGTAATAGATGGAAAAATCCTTTGCCACAACATGAGGAGTTCCGCCGCCGGATATGTTTTTTCTCTCGGAAGGCAGATAAATCTCACGATTTGCGGTTTTCACCTGCTCTTTCTGCGATGTTTCCCGGCTATCTGCTGTCATGTGCATGGTTCCTCAGCCTTTTAATTTTTTGGAAATACGTGCTCTCAGAAAAATTGCCGACAAATTCAGAAGCAGCACGATACTTACCAGAGCAAGCACCATGCCGTACTGGACATGCCTGATTTCGGCGGCAGCCTCGTGCTCGCTGGCAAGATTGTAGATATTCCACGAAAGCGCCGGAGTCGGCGACGAAAACACATCGGCCAGACCGATCGCCGAACCAACACTCACGGCTGCGGTAAAGATGATGGGAGCCGTCTCGCCGGCAGCCCTGCCGAGACTGATAACTCCGCCGGTAAGAATTCCCGGAAGCGCCGCAGGCAGAATGACCGTCATAATGGTATTCCATTTTGTGGAACCGAGGCTCAGCGAAGCCTCCTTGTAGGTTTTCGGCACCGAAAGAATGGCCTCTTCAGCTGCACGGATGATGGTCGGAAGAATCATGATGGCAAGCGTCAGCGAACCTGCAAGCACACTCTTCGACTCCGACACCTTGAGGGTATTGATAAAAAAAGCCAGACCGAACAGACCGAACACAATGCTGGGCACCCCGGCAAGCGTGCTGTTCGCACTGCGTAATATACTGTTGAAAAAACCCTCTCTTGCATATTCGGTAAAATAGACCGCCGCAATCACGCCGAGCGGAAAGGCAAAGAGCATGGCGCCGACGGCCAGAAAAAACGTCCCCTGGATTTCCGGCCAGATACCTCCGAAAATATGGGAATCGACCGAACTGTCGGTCAGGAATCCCCAGTAAACCGTAAAGCGCGGACGAAGCACATCCGGAAGATGCTTCTCGACATAGGGAAACAGTTTAACCAGAGAGGTTCCCTCGAACTCTGCCGCCCGGCTGACGAAATACTCCTTAGCCATGACGTCGGGGTTGGAGTAGTCCCACTTGGCCTCGTAAAGAAACTCGTGAAGCTTTTCCTCGGCCTTTTCCCATCTGGTCTGCCCGTACTTGTAGCGGGTCAGGATCGCCGTCTCTTCGCCCGGAAGCGGACCGATCAGTGTCTGCAGGGCGGTTCGCACCGGACCGTATTTGGAGAGGTAATCCTGCTTTTTTTCGGGCTCCATGGTTTCGAGCTCCGCCTCGAATGCATCAAGCATGCCGTAGATCTGCTTGCGATATACCTCCGATGCGGCATTTTCCTTTACAAGCTCCTCCTTGTCGCCCCGCCCGAACTCATTGAAAAGCATGTTTCGGTGCTCGAGGGTACCGGTAAAGAACACCGAGCCGATACCGTTATAGATTATGGGCGCCAGAACGATGAGAAGAGCGATACCCATAACTGCAATCGAGCCGAAACCGACCGCGGTAAATGAACGGTCAAGTATCTTTCGTGTTCCGAGATTCATGACTGCTGATTCTGATTACAAAAAAGTCCTTTTTTCATGGCTGCCGCAAACTACTGTCCGGAGAGAATCTTTCTCTGGCGCACAACAATCCTTTCGCTGACCAGATTACTGATAAAGCTGATGACCAGGAGAAGAAGGCCCATTGCGAAAAGCACATGATAACGGGCCGAACCGGTCACCTGGTCGGCTTCTCCCATATCGCCGGCAATGGTCGCCGTAAGCGTCCTTATCGCTTCGAGATAATTGAACCAGGGCTCGGGAATATGCGAGGAGTTGCCTGAAGCCATCCACACCACCATGGTTTCGCCAAGAGCGCGCATGACACCCAGAATCACCGCGGCAAGAATACCGCTGCTGGCGGCGGGAAGTATGGTTTTGACGATGGTTTCGGCTCGTGTGGCTCCAAGCGCGTAGCTCCCTTCGCGAAGTTCGCGTCCTACCGCCTGCAGGGCGTCCTCCGAAACGCTCACGATGGTGGGAAGCGCCATGAAGCTGAGAATGATGGAAACGTTGAGCGCGTTGGTACCGGTGATGATTTCAATACCCTGCAGCACCGATCCCACCCAGTAGAGAAATGCGAGCGCACCGACGCCGAAAACGACAAGAAGGAACATCGATATCTGCTGGCGGCGTTTCGGGTCTTCGATTTTGGCGCTGAGCAGGTCCGATATGACGATGACAGCAAGAAGCAGAAACGGAGCGGCAAGAATCCACCATGCCCACATGAGAATAGGCCCTCCCTGGGTCTGAAGCAGCGGAGCGAAAATTACCAGCGCGAAAAAGCCGAAAGCCACCGAAGGGATTGCCGCAAGCATCTCGATAACCGGCTTGGCGTACTGACGAACGGAAAAGGGAAGAATATCGCTGAGGCAGATGGCCGCCGCAATGCCCATAGGCACCGAAAGCAGCGTCGAACCGAGCGTGACCATACCGCTTCCGTAGATGATGGCCAGGGCGCCGAACTCCCCCGGATCGCCCGCAGGATACCAGTTGCTGCTGGTGAAAAACTCCCTGAATCCCTGCAGCTGAAAGTAGGGAATCGCATCGACAGTGACGAAATAGAAAATGAAGAGTACGACAATGGCAACGAACGAGGCGATAAGAAGCAATATCGACTCTCCCGCCGTTTTGGCGAGCTTCTGCATCTTCCTTTTTTGAGCGCTGACGATAAAGGCTCCCGAACGCCCGCTCTCTTTCAAAACATCTTCACTCATCATGGTGGCAATTTATTACCGGATTAACCCTGAGCAGATCTGCTCCAGCCCATCGTTATGACCGCCCTAATCTATACCCTTTACGTCAAGAAAAAAACTGGATTATGTTACAACTTTGCAACATGTCGGCAACCAGCGTATCAAAAAAAAAGCCGGCACCAAAGTGGAGTACCGGCTTGCATAAAAAGGATAAAACGAAAAATTCCGGCTATTTATTGACAAAACCAAGCTCGGTGATCATCCGTTTTCCATCGGGTGTTTTCGACAGATCGATCAGCGTTTTCAGCGAACCTGCAGGCTGGCCGTTCGTGTACATATAGAGCGGACGGGAAATCGGGTAGATGCCTTTCCTTACCGTGACCGGTGAGGGAAGCACGCCGTTTACCGCAACGGGCTTGACCGAACGGTCAACAAAGCCGAGACCAAGAAAGCCGATTGCCGAACGGGTGGATGAAACCCGGTTCTTGACAGCCCCGTTGCTCGACTGCGTTTCTGCCGTTTTGGAAATCTGCGCCGTTTTACCCATGATCAGATCTTTGAACGACTCCTGGGTTCCGCTGTTCGATTCACGCTGGATCACCACGATGCGCGCCGTCGGACCGCCTACCTGGTTCCAGTTGGTAATGCGCCCCTTGTAGATATCGGCGATCTGCGCCTTCGTGAGATTCCGTACCGGATTGCCGGGATGAACGACCATGGCGATGCCGTCGAGCGCCACCGTGTGTCCCACCGGGTTGACCCCTTTTTTCCTCGCTGCGGCGAGTTCCTGGGCTTTCATTGCCCTCGACATGGTGGCGATATCACAGCTCCTGTTGATGAGGCTTTTCGCACCGTTGCCGCTCCCCGATTCGCTGACGGTAACCTTGACGCCGTATTTTCTGGTAAAGTATGCCGCAAAGGATTTGGCAAGGGGGCCGACCGTAGTGGAGCCGTCCATGACAATACTCTTGCCCGCCGCAGAGAGCGGAGAGGATACGGCCACAGCGAACAGAGCCGCCAGCAGCAGAACATGCTTCATCGTTTTCATCTTGATATCCGTTGATAGTGTTGTTGATCGTCCTGTCGGTAAAGGTATGAAAAGCCTCTGGAATTACGAAAAGGAACCCGACAAAAAAGCCGCCCGGAAAAGGCGGCTTTTTCAAAGAACGGGAATGGAAACTGCATGGCGAAAACAGATTGCCCTCAGTGGTTGACAAAGCCAAGCTCGCTGATCATGCGTTTGCCTTCGGGGGTGCTCTTCAGGTCGATGAACTGCTTCACGGCACCGGTAGCCGGACCGTTGGTGTACATGAAAAGCGGACGGGTGATCGGATAGGTCCCGTTCTTGACCGTCCTCTCGTCAGGTTCGATACCATCGACCATAACCGCCTTGACGCCACTGTCAACAAAACCGAGACCAATGAAACCGATAGCTGCAGGAGTCGTTGCAACGCGGTTTTTCACGGCGCCGTTGCTGGCCTGGGTTTCCGCATTCTTGGTGATGGGGGATTCCTTGCCCATGACCAGTTCCTTGAAGGAGTCCTGGGTTCCGCTGTTCGATTCACGCTGGATCACCACGATACGGGCATTCGGACCGCCTACCTGACTCCAGTTGGTGTACTTGCCGTTGTAGATGCCGCGAATCTGCGTCTTGGAAAGAGCGTTCACGCGGTTGCCCGGATGCACCACAATGGCAATGCCATCCATGGCGACGATGTGCTCGACCGGCTTGACGCCTTTTGCTCTTGCTGCGGCAAGCTCCTTGTCCTTCATTTCTCTGGACATGTTGGCAATGTCGCAGGTTTTGTTGATGAGGCTCTTGGCGCCGTTGCCCGAACCGGACTCACTTACCGTTACCTGAACACCGGTGGTTTTGGTGAAATACGCGGCAAACGACTTGGCTATCGGGCCGACCGTGGTCGAACCGTCCATGACGATCTTGTTTGCTGCCTCTGCAGTTCCTCCGGCCATAAAACCGAGAACCGCCGCGCCGAAAACTATTTTCCTGAAAAGATTCATGTTGCTATTTGATTTTATTGATGTTGAATAAATACGGTCATACAGAAAAAGTCAATTCGAAAAGTCCCCGGGCACACAGCGCCGCTGCCCATCACCTCATGGGCAGCTTTGCCGCGTAAAAGAACAGACACACACAACCCGAACGGAGAAAAGAACAACCACACACTAACCTCAGAACTTCACCACTACATCGGCCTGGAACAGATGATTGGTCGTCGTATCGTCATCTATTTTGTTGAAGTTGTAATAGGTGGCGCCAAGCGTCATATTCTGGACAAGATGGTATGTCGCGCCGATCTTGAAGCCTTCAAGATCGGTGAAGCTGCCCCCGTTGCGATCGGAATCGGTGATATCGGCAACCGCATCCTCTTCAATCGAGACATACTCGCCACTCAGCGACCACTGGCCGGGATTCTTGGCATTGCCGATCTGCAGGCCGATCAGATAGGAATCTCTCTTGGCGTCGTCAATGGCACTGAAGTCCGCATGTTCCGCCGTGTTGAAGGCATACTGGCCGTAAATCTTCCAGGGAAGCGTTTCGGTAATGTTGCCGCCGACACTTGCAAAAAACTCAACGATATTGAAATCCAGACCCGGCTTGAAAGCGGAATCGGTTGGTTTCGATACTGCCGAAGAAGAAACCGAGTAACCGTCAAGGTGTACATAATCGTAGTAGCCTGCGCCGATCTTGAAGCCCAGATCGCTCACCTCACCGGTGTAAGCAAGCTGACCGGCAACGATATAGGCATCCTGCTCTTTTGTAGTCAAGCTGCTGTTTTCATCGATCACATAGTAACCGGCAACCGCGCTGATACCGTCTTTCTCCTTTCCATCGGCATCCTTGCCGTACTGCAGGGTAGCGCCTTCAAAAGTGAGATCGCTGTCCCAGACAAGGTCCTTCATCACGATGAGGGTTTTTGCCACATCCCGTTTACCGAGAATGACATTGACATCTCCGTTCAGAAACATCGGATGATAATCGATATAGGCCTCGTTCAGATAGACGTCGTCGGAAGCAAAAAGGTCATCAAAGGTCTCGTTGCGCGATGTCGGCTCGGTACCTCCCGTAGAAATCTGCACACCGGCGGAGAGTTCTTCGGTAATCCATGGATAGACCCCGATACGAACACGCATGCGGTGACGGTCGCGACTGTGCTCTTCATCGTTCGCGTCCGTATCTTTAAACGTCGATTCGTAACGGTAACGAATATCCCCTTTCCAGTTCCAGTCTACAGCTTCAGCGTTGTTGAAGCCGAGAGCAGCTGCCAGACCGACCAGTAAAGCGACTTTTTTCATAGTAAGAGTAGG